>DATDTH010000720.1:0-25076 GCA_035290985.1 Pseudomonas sp.
CCCTGCTCGGATCGGCGCTGGCGCAACGGCTGCGCGACGGTGGCCTGCCGCTGCAGCAGCGTGCGCCGCAGGAACAGGCGGAACGCTGGCACAGCCATAGGCTGGGCGGGCGGACCTACCAATTCGCCCAACCCATCACCTTCACCCCTTACGCATCCGCCCGGGCCTGTTCGGCGCGTTGCCGGTTCTGCTCGGAAAACCTGCGCGATGCCCAAGCGGCCCAGCCGGCGTCCACACTGCGCCCGGCGCACCACTACTTTACCGGCCTGGCCCAGGCGCTAGAGGCCCTGCGCGGGGTGCCGCTGTCCTATTCGTTGTCGGGTCTGGAAGCCAGCGACGACCCCGACTGGCTGCTGCACCTGCTGGCGACCCTGAGCGCGCCCGAATCGGCAGCGTTTATCGAGCAGCGCGTGCTCTACTCCAACGGCGCCGGCCTGGCCGGCCCGCGCGGCGAGGAGCTGCTCGGCGCCCTGCGGGCGTTCGGACTGAGCTGGCTGGAACTGTCGCGGCATCATCCGGATGCAGCCGTGAACCAGCAGATCATGCGTTTCCGTGCGGGCGAGGCCATCGCCGATGCCAGCGTTTTTGCCCAGACCACGCGGCGCATGGCCGCATATTTCCCTTTGCGCATGGTTTGCCTTCTGCAAGCGGGTGGCGTGGATTCGCCGGCCAGCGTCGAGCGCTACCTGGAGTGGGCGCGCGACCTGGGCGCCGAGTGCGTGATTTTCCGCGAACTGTCGCGACTGGACGAGGGCTATCGCGCCAATGCCACCTACCGTTACCTGCAGGCGCAGCGCGTGCCCCTGGAGGCGCTGCTACTCGATTGCCTGAACAGCCCGAGCCTGGGACCGGCACTGACGCCCCTCGGCCTGACCGATGGCTACTACTTCTGGAACCTGCGCCTGCGCCATCGCAGCGGCCTGGAGGTGATCTTCGAGTGTTCGGACTACCGCACCATGCATGCCCGACATGCCGAGGGGCGCGTCTACAAGCTGGTGTACTTCGCCGATGGGCAACTGTGCGCCGGCTGGCAGCCGGGGCGCGACCTGCTGCTGGACACCCGTCATGGATAGCCGCAGCTGGCTCTTGCTGGAGGCGGAAGACCCGGCCTACCGCCTGCCGGACGACCTGCGCCGGCAGGACCCGTTCGGCGCACGCGACTGCGGCTGGGTGGAACAGATGCGGCCTTTTATCCGACAGTTCTCCCGACCGGGAGAACAGGTGCTCGACCCTTTCTGCGGCTTCGCCAGCACCCTGGTCGCCGCCCACCTGGAAGGCCGGGGCGGACTCGGTTACGAGATCGAACCGGGACGAGCCTCCCTATCCCGCGAACGCCTGCGGCGCCTGGGCATAGAACAGGCACAGGTGCGCACCGCCGACCTGCTGAAGGCGCCGCCCGCGGCGCCACTGGACCTGTGCCTGACCAATATTCCCTACTTCGGTTGCAACTGGTCCGACAGTCGTGACCCCGCCCAGCTGTATGCCACCGCGCATTATGAGCATTACCTGGAGCTGCTCGACGAACGTTTCCATCGAATTCGCGAGCTGCTCGCCCCCGGCCGCTACTGCATCCTGATGGCCCAGAATCTGTACCTCGAGGGCGGCTACGTACCCCTGGCGTGGGATCTGGCGCAGCGCCTGAGCGGGTTGTTCGAGCTGTGCGAGGAACGCATCCTGCTCTATCCAAAACCGATCCAGCCGCTGCCCGAGCTCTGCAGCCACAGCGACCGCAGCCATGAATACGCGCTGATCCTGCGCAAGCAACGCAGCAGCCTGGAGCTGCAGGCGGCGCTGACCCTGCTGCATGCCCTGCGCGACGCTGGCTTCGAGTTCGCCGTATACGGCAGCTTCGCCGCCTGGCTGAAAGACGGGAACGCTCGGCCACCCGCGGACCTCGACCTGCTGGTGCCGCCCGAAGAGATCAGTCTGAATGCCTTGCTCGGCTGGCTTCAGGCCCGGCATTTTCGCCTGAGCTGTTGGCAGAAACCGTTGAGCCTGCCCATCAGACTGGCCGACTATCGAGGCCGCTACTATTTCCGCGCGGAACGTCGGGATCGCCAGGGTCAGGTGCTGCGCCTGGATCTGACCTTCGAGCAGGACGGCGAGGCGATTACCGAACGCCTGCGCCGGGCCCGGCCTTGCCAGGGATTTGTCCTGGTTTGAAATCTCAACTGCACAGCCAAGCCCGGGAGATTGGGCCGAAAGCGCGCAAAATTCGCGGGTTTCACCCGCCACCACTGCGCCGCCGAGGTGATTTCCGTAGGTCGGGTTACGTTTTGCTAACCCGACGGCATCGTTGTCGGGTTACGCTTCGCTAACCCGACCTACGGTCTGCCTCTTGTACGGTGGGCATCAAGACGGTATCTACGAAAAGCGATCGTGCCTGCTCTGGCAGGCTGGGAAGAGCTGCCGTTCGGCGAAACCCAGCAGAGGTCGGTAGCGATGCTTCCCCTTGCGCTAAAGCCTCAAGCCGGCTTGGCCACCATCAGAAAGAAGATCGCCACGAAGGCGATAAAGGCCGGCCAGCCGAGCACAAACCAGAACGCCATATAGCGCCGCGCCAGCGGCGGTAGTGGGTCACCCTCGCGCAACGCCTGCTCGGCCATGTTTCGCAGACGGATCTGCAGCCAGAGCACCGGCAGCCAGCACAGGCCCGCCAGCACATAGAGCGCGAGGCTCCAGAGCAGCCAGGCCTGGGTCAGCGGCCAACCGGCCAGATGGACCAGGGCCAGGCCGCTCAAGGGCTGGAACACCGCGCTGGTGGCGATAAACAGCCAGTCGGCGGTCACCAGGTGGCGGAAGGTCACGACCATGGCCTGCAGGTTACCGCTGCGCCAGGCCCGTGCGGCGTAATAGGCCGAGCCCAGGCCCGTGCCGAACAGCAGGGTCGAGGAGAGGAGATGCAGGGTCTTGAGTAGCAGGTAAAAGCTCATCGCCGTCCTTGCGCTTATACAGCTTGACCTCAGGCCGGCTTGGCGCCCATCAGGCCGAATATCACCAGCAACAGCAGCAAAATCAGCCCGGCGTAGGCCAGGACGAACGCCAGCAGCCGCTGCGGCGCGGGGCTATCGCCCAGGGCTTCCCAGGCGGCCAGGCGTCCGGCCAGCAGCAGCCCTAAAACCACCAGCAGGGCGAACAGCAGGCTGCTGAGCAGTAGCCAGGTCTGGCCCAAGGGCCAACCGGCCAGGTGCATCAGCCACCAGCCGCTGACCGGCAGGGTCAGGGCCAGCAGGCCCAGGACCGGCAGGCTGATCAGCCGGGTGCGCCGCAACTTGCCCGCCAGCACACCCGGCACGCCACCGCGCCGGGCCTTCCAGAGCATAAAGGCATGGGCCAGCAGGCCGAGCAGCAGCAGGACGGCCGGCAGGCTATGGGCGATCTTCAGCAGGAGATAGTGTTCCATGGTCGGTGTATTCCAGTCGGTTGGTTCAGGCCGGGCACAAGCCCGGCCCGTTCAGGCAGATCCCTGTTAGCCGAGAAACAGCTGATAGGCCGGATTTTCGCTCTCGTCCCAGTAGGGATAACCGATCTCAGCCAGGGCCGCGGGCACCAGCGGGCGCTCCGCCGCCGGCACCTGCAAGCCGACCACCACGCGACCATCGGCGGCACCGTGATTGCGGTAGTGGAACATCGAGATGTTCCAGCGCCCGCCGAGTTTCTGCAGGAAATTGAACAAGGCACCGGGGCGCTCGGGGAACTCGAAGCGGAACACCAGCTCGTCGCTGACATGGGCCGCGTGGCCGCCGACCATATGGCGGATATGCAGCTTGGCCAGTTCGTTGTCGGTCAGGTCCAGCACCGGGAAGCCCTGGTCGTGCAGTTGGCTCACCAGCACCTCGCGCGGGTCGTTCTCCGGATGGGTCTGCACCCCGACGAAGATGTGCGCCTCCTTGTCGGTGTGGTAGCGGTAGTTGAACTCGGTGATCTGGCGCTTGCCGATGGCCTCGCAGAACGCCTTGAAGCTGCCGGGCTTCTCCGGGATGGTCACGGCGATGATCGCCTCGCGGCCCTCGCCCAGCTCCGCACGCTCGGCGACATGGCGCAGGCGATCGAAATTGACGTTGGCCCCCGAGTCGATGGCCACCAGCACCTGTCCGCTGCAGCCTTCGCGCTCGACGTATTTCTTGATCCCGGCCACGCCCAGGGCGCCGGCCGGTTCGGTGATCGAGCGGGTGTCGTCGTAGATGTCCTTGATCGCCGCGCAGATTTCGTCGGTGCTGACGGTGATCACCTCGTCCACATGATCCCGGCAGATGTCGAAGGTGTGCTGGCCGATCTGCGCCACCGCTACCCCATCGGCGAACAGCCCGACCTGGCTCAGCACCACCCGCTCGCCCGCGGCCATGGCCGCCTGCAGGCAGTTGGAATCGTCCGGCTCGACGCCTATGACCTTGATCTCCGGGCGCAGGTATTTGACGTAGGCGGCGATGCCGGCGATCAGGCCGCCGCCGCCGACCGGGACGAAGATCGCGTCCAGCCGACCGGGGTGCTGGCGCAGGATCTCCATGGCCACAGTGCCCTGGCCGGCGATGGTGTGCGGATCGTCATAGGGATGGATATAGACCAGGCCCTTCTCGTCCACCAGCTTCAGCGAATAGGCCAGGGCCTCGGGAAAGGAATCGCCGTGCAGCACCACCTTGCCGCCGCGCGAACGCACGCCCTGGACCTTGATCTCCGGGGTGGTCCTGGGCATGACGATGGTCGCCTTGATCCCCAGCACCTTGGCCGCCAGGGCCAGGCCCTGGGCATGGTTGCCCGCCGAGGCGGTGACCACGCCGCGCGCCAGCTCTTCAGGCGTCAGCTGCGCCAGCTTGTTGTAGGCGCCGCGAATCTTGAACGAATAGACCGGCTGCAGGTCCTCGCGCTTGAGCAGAATCGAGTTACCCAGCCGCTCGGACAGCTGCGGGGCTGCTTGCAGCGGGGTTTCCACCGCCACGTCGTAGACGCGCGAGGTGAGGATCTTCTTGACGTATTGTTCGAGCATCGGAGGCTTCATCGACGGGCGGGCAAGGACCCTGGAGTCTACCCTAGGCATCCGCCGAGCCACCACCGCCAATCCACGGCCAGAGCGACCGGCGCGCCTTGGCGCCGGGCGCAATGGCGGCGCTTGCGGCTATAATGTGCGCTTTCCGCTTCCACCCTTTCAGGCGCAGACCCGTGATGACCCAGGATCAACTCAAGCAGGCGGTGGCCCAGGCCGCCGTCGATTTCATCCGCCCGCAACTGGATAGCAAGAGCGTGATCGGCGTTGGCACCGGCTCCACCGCCAACTGCTTTATCGACGCCCTGGCCAAACACAAGATGGACTTCGACGGTGCCGTGGCCAGCTCCGACGCCACCGCCGCCCGTTTGAAGGCCCATGGCATTCCGGTCTACGACCTGAACAGCACCAGCGACCTGGAGTTCTACGTGGACGGCTGCGATGAAAGCGACGAGCGCCTGCACCTGATCAAGGGCGGCGGCGCCGCCCTGACCCGGGAAAAAATCGTCGCCGCCGTGGCCCGCACCTTCGTCTGCATCGCCGACGGCAGCAAGCTGGTCCCCGTGCTGGGCGCCTTTCCGCTGCCGGTGGAGGTGATCCCCATGGCCCGCAGCCATGTGGCCCGCGAACTGGTCAAGCTTGGCGGCGACCCGGTCTACCGCGAGGGCGTGGTGACCGACAATGGCAACGTGATACTCGATGTGTTCAATATGTCGATCGTCAACCCGGTCGAGCTGGAAAGCCAGATCAACGCCATAGTCGGCGTGGTCACCAACGGCCTGTTCGCCGCCCGCCCGGCCGACCTGCTGCTATTGGGCACCGCCGACGGGGTCAAGACCCTGCGCCGTTAACAGGCGGTTGAAACTACCTGCGTTGCCCCTCTTCAGGAAAATACGTGGGCGTTAAAAACAGGCCGGGACGCGGCGTCTCGGAATGCTCATTTACACCTAGTAAACTCGTATGCGAGCCCAGTCCGCTTCCTCGCCTGTTTTTGCCTTGTCTCGGCTGCCTCGCCTACGTTTCAACCACCTGTTAATACACCTTGCGGAACATGGACGGAAACCGCCGCTCAAGACGGTATCTACCAGCCGCTGCCCCGGATTGCGCCAAGGCTTATCCGGGCTACGAAAGCAAAACAGCGGGGCCCCGTCGCATCTAAGGCGCTTTGCGGAACACATAGAAGAGGTTGGGTTCGCTGACCAGGTAGAGGGTGCCGGCGTCGTCCATGGCCAGGCCCTCGGCCTGGGGCACGGTCTTTTTCAGGCCGTGCTGGCCGCGCAGCAGCGACAGGCTGCTGATTGGTCGACCATCGGCATTCAGCTCGATGACCAGCCGCGATTCGTCGGACAGCGCCAGCAGATGCCCGCTGCCCTCGTCGAACTGCAGGCTGGAGAGGTCGCGCACGAAGAGGCCGGCATCGCGCACCGGGTCATCTAGCACATGCACGGCGAAGGGCTGCTCCGGGTTGCGCTGGGGAAAGCCGTGTATCTCGTAGATGCGCACCGGATCGCGCTCCTTGGCCACGAACAGGCGCTTGCCCAGGGCGTCATAGGCCAGACCCTCGAAGCCCTTGTTGCCATTCATGCCGATGCCCAGGGTCAATTGCTGGGAATCCGCCGCGTCGATAAAGGCCGTGTCCTCGGCCACCCGGATCTTGATCAACCGCTGCAGGCGCTCATCGGCAATCACATAGATGCCCGGGCTGATGTATTCGATGGCCTCGGGGTCGCCGAAGCCGACCAGGGGGATCTTCCGCAGCACCCGGCCATCCAGTGACAACTCCACCAGATGGGGCTTCTGGTTGGTCACGCTGAACAGGCTCTTGCGGTCCGGGTCGTAGGTCAGGGCCGAGACATCGTCGCTCAGCCCCTGGATCACCTGCCCCTCTCGCTCCACCCGGTAGTCCGGCAGCCAGATTGAACGCTCGCGCCATTCGGCGGCATGGCGCCCTTCCTGCACCCAGAACCAGCCTCGTTCGAACAGTCGGAATTCCTGGCCGGCCAGGCCCAGCACCAGCAGCACGCCGAGGAACAGGACCAGCAACAGGCGTTTAACGGTCAACAGAGGATGCATGGGACGGACTCACCGGGTTTCAATCGAGCAGAGCGTACAGGAGGGGACTGAACCAAAGCTGAACGAAGCCGCCCGTGAAACGGCCGGGTGCGCCCTCACTCGGCGTCGGCAGGTTGCGTGACCTTGAGCAGCGGCACCGCCGCGGGCAGGGGCGCGTCCTTGTGGAACACGTAGAACAGGTTGGGCTCGCCGACCACATAGATATTGCCGGCGTTATCCATGGCCACCCCTTCGGCCTGCTTGATCGCCCGTTCCAGGCCATTGAGCCCACCGATCAGGCTGATGAAACTGACCGGCTCGCCCCGCTCGTCCAGCTCCAGCAACAGCCGCGACTCGTCGGACAGCACCAGGGTATGGCCGGTGCGCGGGTCCACCGTGAGGGAGGACATATCCCGAACGAAGGGCTGCATGCCGGGCATCGGCGTCAGCACGCCCGCCTCGCCGGCATCGGGAAATGGCAGGCTGAACAGCCCCATCGGACTGCGCTCCCGGGCCAGCAGCAGGCGCTGATGACGCCCATCCCAGGCGATGCCTTCGAAGCCCTTGTTGCCCGATTCGGCAAAGCCCAGGTCGAAGCGCGGCAGCTCCGTGGCATCGAGGCGCTCGACCTTGTCGGGCAAAACGAAGGTGGTGAGCTGGCGACGGCGCTCGTCGATGATGGAAATCCGCCCATCGCCCATGACCTCGACGCCCTCGGGGTCGGCGAAGCCCACCAGCTCGATGCGCCGCAGCACATCCCCCTCGAGGGACAGCTCGACCAACAGCGGGTGCTTGCCGGTGACGGTGAAGAGGGTCCCCGTGAGCGGATTGAAACTCAGCCCCGAGGTCTCGTCGTCTTCCAGACCAGCCAGGGGCTTGGCTTGCAGCACCGCGCTGTAGCCCGGCAGCCAGATGCTGGCGTCACGCTGGGCCTGGGACTGGCGGCCCTCCTGGAGCCAGAACCAGCCGCGCTCGTCCCAGTGCAGGTAATGGATCAGGGCCGTTGCGCCCAGCAGCGCGGCAAGAGCCAGCAACCCGCGAGGGCGCAGCAGAAGACCAAGGAAAGCGGGCGTCGAGGAATGACTCGGTAAAGCGACAACAACGGGACTACGGGTCGCAGCGGGACGATCGGAGGGGCGGCCCGCTTATGGGCCGTCCGGCAGAACGGAAGCATGCCCCAATCGAGGCCGGAGGGCCAAGGCTAGCGTCCTTGCGCCCCCGAATTAATTCACCCGACAGGTGAAAGACGAATGCCCGACCAGCTCCAGCAGCAGCTCATCGCCCGACTGCAACGGGCCGACGCCCGCCGGCGTGCCGGTCAGCACCACATCGCCGGCCTGCAGGCTGAAGTGACCGCAGATGTGCTGGATCATCGGCAGGATGGGGTTGAGCATGTCGCGGCTGTTGCCGTCCTGGCGCAGCTCGCCATTGAGGCTCAGGCGAATGCCGAGATCGGCCAGGTCTTCCACCGCATCACTGGGGACGAAAGGCGCCAGCACGCAGGCACCGTCGAAGGATTTGGCGATTTCCCAGGGGTAGCCCTTCTCCTTGAGTCCGGCCTGCAGGTCGCGCAGGGTCAGGTCCAAGGCCGGGGCGAAGCCGGAGATGGCGTCCAGCACCTCCTCGCGATTCGGCGTGCGCGACAGCGGCTTGCCGATCAACACGGCTATTTCCGCCTCGTAGTGCACCGCACCGCGGTCCTGGGGGATGCTGAAACCGCCTTCCAGGGGCACCACGCAGCTGCCCGGCTTGATGAACAGCAGGGGATCGCTGGGCACTGGGTTGTTCAGCTCCTTCGCATGTTCGGCGTAGTTACGCCCGATGCACACCACCTTACCCAGGGGAAAGTGGATATGGGTACCATCGCTGTATTGGTGCTGGTAGCTCATTAGGAACTCCTGGGTAGCTCAATGGTGGAAAACGCTGCGCGGTTTTCCACCCTACAACGCTTAAGAAGTGCTGTTTAAAGCGTAGCGAGCGAAGGCCAGGCTAGGCGGCGTGGCCGGGAAAAAGCGGAGTTGGCTGTAGCCAATGAGCATTTTTCACGGTTGCGCCAACAACGCCTGGCCGAGCGCAGCAGCTTTAAACCGGGAATATCTTGCCGGGGTTCATGATGCCATTGGGATCGAACACCGCCTTGATCGCCTTCATGCAGGCGATCTCGGCGGGCGAGCGGCTGTAGGTCAGGTAATCGCGCTTGGTCATGCCCACGCCGTGCTCGGCGGAGATCGAGCCGTTGTATTTCTGCACCGTCTCGAAGACCTGGATGTTCACCTTGGCGCAGATGGCGAAGAACTCATCCTTGGTCAAGTTCTCGGGCTTGAGGATGTTCATGTGCAGGTTGCCGTCGCCGATATGGCCGAACCAGATGATCTCGAAGTCCGGATAACGCTCGGCGACAATACGGTCGATGTCATGCAAGAACGCCGGTACCTGGGCCACGGTGACCGAGATGTCGTTCTTGTACGGCGTCCAGTGGGAGATGGTCTCGGAGATGTACTCGCGCAGCTTCCACAGGTTCTGCAACTGCTGCTCGCTCTGGCTCATCACGCCGTCGACCACCCAGCCCTGCTCGACGCAGTGCTCGAAGGTGGCCAGGGCCTCGTTGGCCACCTCCTCGGTGGTGGCCTCGAACTCCAGCAGCGCATAGAAAGGGCACGCGCTGTCGAAGGGGGCCGGCACGTCGCCGCGGGCCAGGACCTTGGCCAGGGCCTTGTCGGAAAAGAATTCGAAGGCGGTCAGGTCCAGCTTGCCCTGGAAGGCGTGCAGCACCGGCATGATCGAATCGAAGTCCGGCGTGCCGAGAACCATGGCGGTGAGATTCTTCGGCGCGCGGTCCAGGCGCATGGTCGCTTCGACCACGAAGCCCAGGGTGCCTTCGGCGCCGATAAACAACTGCCGCAGGTCGTAGCCGGTGGCGTTCTTGATCAGGCCCTTGTTCAGTTCCAGCAGCTCGCCGGTACCGGTGACCACTTTCAGGCCGGCCACCCAGTTGCGGGTCATGCCGTAGCGAATCACCTTGATACCGCCGGCATTGGTGCCGATATTGCCGCCGATCTGGCTGGAGCCCGAGGAGGCGAAGTCCACCGGGTAGTACAGGCCATGCTCTTCGGCATAGGTCTGCAACTGCTTGGTCACCACGCCAGGCTGGCAGACCACGGTGCGATCGAACGCGTTGAAGTCGAGAATCTGGCTCATGTAGTCGAACGCCACCACCACCTCGCCATTGGCGGCGACTGCGGCGGCGGACAGCCCCGTACGACCGCCGGACGGCACCAGCGCCACCTGCTTGGCGTTGGCCCAGCGGACGATGGCCTGGACCTGCTCGATGCTCTTGGGAAACACTATGGCCAGGGGCTGGGGGGCGAAATGCTTGGTCCAATCCTTGCCGTAGGCGTTCAGCGAATCGGCATCGGTCAGTACCTTGCCAGGCTCAACCAGGGTCTTCAGCTCTTCGATCAGGGCAGGCTGGGTCATCTCGGGAACTCTCAAACGATTCATGGTCACCCTGAGCACGCTTCATCGGCCAGGGGTGGGTGTTTCGCGGGGCTCGTATGCTAGCATATGCACCCCCTGAATCGTGCGCTCCGGCCGATCCAGGCGGCCGGCGCCGTGCCGGTCCGGCCAGCCCGCGCTGTCCGCTTCCCTGACATTTTACTGGGATTACAGGTACGCAGATGAGCAAGACCTCTCTCGACAAGAGCAAGATCAAGTTCCTTCTTCTCGAAGGTGTCCACCAGAACGCCGTGGACACCCTGAAGGCCGCCGGCTACTCCAATATCGAGTACCTGACGGGTTCCATCCCGGAAGACCAGCTGAAGGAAAAGATCGCCGATGCCCACTTCATCGGCATCCGCTCGCGCACCCAGCTGACCGAGGAAGTCTTCGACTGCGCGAAGAAACTCGTGGCGGTTGGCTGTTTCTGCATCGGCACCAACCAGGTCGACCTGGACGCCGCCCGCGAACGCGGCATCGCGGTGTTCAATGCTCCCTATTCCAACACCCGCTCGGTCGCCGAACTGGTGCTGGCCGAGGCCATCCTGCTGCTGCGCGGTATCCCTGAGAAGAACGCTTCCTGCCACCGTGGCGGCTGGATCAAGAGCGCGGCCAACTCCTTCGAAATCCGCGGCAAGAAGCTGGGTATCGTCGGCTACGGCTCGATCGGCACGCAACTGTCGGTGTTGGCTGAAGGCCTGGGCATGCAGGTGTTCTTCTACGACGTGGTGACCAAGCTGCCGCTGGGTAACGCCACCCAGGTCGGCAAGCTGAACGACCTGCTCGGCATGGTCGATATCGTCACCCTGCACGTGCCGGAACTGCCGTCCACCCAGTGGATGATGGGAGAGAAGGAAATCCGCGCCATGAAGAAGGGCAGCATCCTGATCAACGCCGCCCGTGGCACCGTGGTCGAACTGGATCACCTAGCCGCCGCGATCAAGGACCAGCACCTGATCGGCGCCGCCATCGACGTGTTCCCGGTCGAGCCGCGCTCCAACGACGAAGAGTTCGAAAGCCCGCTGCGCGGCCTGGACAACGTGATCCTGACCCCGCACATCGGCGGCTCCACCGCCGAAGCCCAGGCCAATATCGGCCTGGAAGTGGCGGAAAAACTGGTCAAGTACAGCGACAACGGCACCTCGGTGTCCTCGGTCAACTTCCCCGAAGTGGCGCTGCCGGCCCACCCGGGCAAGCACCGCCTGCTGCACATCCACGAGAACGTGCCGGGCGTGATGAGCGAGATCAACAAGGTGTTCGCCGACAACGGCATCAACATCTCCGGGCAGTTCCTGCAGACCAACGACAAGGTCGGCTACGTGGTGATCGACGTCGACGCCGACTACTCCGACTTGGCCCTGGAAAAACTGCAGCACGTACACGGGACCATCCGCAGCCGCGTCCTGTTCTAGGCCCCGCCGCAGCGATAAGAGGGGAGGCCTCGGCCTCCCTTTTTTATTGATCCTTAGCGATGGGCCGTTTCAGCCCCTCGGCCTCCAGCACGGCTAGGGCCGCGGCCGCCGCGACCAGCTCTTCCTCATTGAACACCCGCACCCCGGCACGCCTGAGCAATGCGGCCGTGACGCCTTCGCCCGGCACTTTCACCCCGCTGAAACTGCCGTCGTAGTTCTCCCGGTTGCCGCAGGACGGGCTGCGCGCCTTGAGCACCGCCAGCCGAATGCCATGGGCCCGCACCAGGGCCAGGGCCTGCTCGGCACCGTCGCGAAAGGCCGCGCTGACATCCTCGCCCTCGACCGTCAGCACTGGGCGCAAGCCGTCGAGGACCTGCCCCCCTTGGCCGCCGGGAATTTCCGCTGGCGGTCGGGGCGTGCCCAGGCCGCCGGCCACTTCCGGACAGAGCGCCACCACCCGGCCCTCGGCCTGCCAGCGCCCCAGCAGATCGAAGGGGCCATGGGCTCCACCGTCATAGCGCACCCGATGGCCGAGCAGGCATCGACTGACCAGGATCTTTTCCATTGCCTTCCCTCCCTCACCACGCCCCATAAGTCACCGCCAGTAACACCTTGAACGCCCGGGCCCGGTGGACAGCCCACCGAAAGTGCGGAACAGCCCGAAAATCGACCCATCCCGCACCGCCCGCAACCCGACCAACCGCGGCCAGACCAACCCTTAGACGGGAAGCGTCCCCCAGCCATGGCCAAGCCCGCCGCAGCCCACCAGACTGACGCAGCCCCCACGCCAAGGAAGCGTCACCATGTCCCGCATTCGACAGTCGTTGTGCCTGCCCCTCGCCTGCTGCGCCGCCTTGCTGGCTACTCCCGGCCAGGCCGCCCTGCGCGCCCTGGATAATCATGACCTGAGCCAGGTCTCCGGCCAGGCGGGCATCAGCATTCGACTCGACCTGATGGCGCGGGTCAATCGCGTCAGCTGGACCGACGATGGCGGTAGCCTGTCCCTGCGCAACCTGAAGATCGACAATGGCTGCGTCACCGTCAGCGATTGCCCCAACGGCCAGGGCGGCGGTTTTGCCCTGGGTGCGGCGCAACTGGGTCTGAGCCTGCCCATCCTGGGTGTGAACCTGCCGACCCTGAAGGTCGATATAGTCACCAATGGCAACGGCCAGCAACAACTGCAGTTCACCCTACCCGACCTGACCACCATCAACGAACAACTGCTCGCCAGCGGGCTCCCGGCCCAGCGCATCCGCCTGCGGGTGGCCAGCGACATGCACGTCGGCGAAAGCCGCCTGGGCAGCCTGGAAATCCGCGACATCGTCGACCTGCGCGCGACCTTTAAGGTCTGGGGCCATTAAAAACTACCTGCGTTGCCGATACGGCGTTAAAAACAGGCTCGGAATGCTCATTTACACCTCGTAAACTCGCATGCGAGCCCAGTCCGCTTCCTCGCCTGTTTTTGTCGGGTGCGCCTAGCCTTGTCTCGGCTGCCTCGTCTACGTTTTTCAACAGTCTGTAAACTGCTAACCGCTAGAACGGGCCCTCGCCGCGACGACGGAACCAGCCGGTCAGCGACAGGCGCTCGTGGGTGGCGGGCAGCACTTCATGGGGCATCTCGGCGGACAGGAACACCACCAGGCGACCGCCCAGCGGCAGAATATCCTGCTGCCTATCCTCGCCCAGGTGCAGGCGCAACGCGCCCCCCTGCTCCGCCCCCCAGCCCTGATTGAGATAGAGCACGGCCGAGACGGCGCGGCGGTCGTCGTCGCGAAAGCGGTCCAGATGGCGCTGGTAGAAGGCGCCCGGCGGGTACAGGGCGAAATGGCTTTCGTAATCCGCCAGCCCCAGGTACAGGCCGGCATTGAGCGTCTGCCGCAGCGCGTCCATCAGGGCCAGGTAATGGTCGCAGGCCGTCGATTCGCCGGCCTCCAGCCACTGGATGCGGTCGCCACGAACGCCTTCGCGCACCGCCTGGCCGCTGCCCCGGCCGATGCCGGCCGGCAGCAATGTGCCTTGCTGCCCACGCCGACGGCACTCGGCGGCCAGTTCGCGGGTCAGATCCTCGGCGAGAAAAAAATTCTGCTGCGACCAGCCGTGCTCGGCCAGGTCGTCAACTATCGGTAACAGCAAGGGGTGGGTGCTAGTAGGCATGGACCGGGATTCTAACAGCGTCGCGCGGGCGCCTCGACAAGACCCTGCCCAGGCCCTGAAAATAGCCGCCTGCCCAGGAGTCCCTATGCGCGTCCTTTTTGCTTGTGTTGTCTTGATGTCCAGCTTGTTCAGCCTGCCCAGCTTCGCCGACGATCACAGCCAGCTTTACCAGGAAGCCGGCTGGCCGGAACAACGGACCCACTTCAGCGAGGCCCTGAGCGCCGCCCAGCAGCGCTACAGCAACAGCCTGCCGCCGGCGGTCTATCAGGCCCTGGTCAACAACAGCAACCAGCGCTTCGCGCCCCAGGCCATGGATCAACGGGCGCAGCAGCAACTGCGCGCCAGCCTCGCCGACCCGCGTCCGGCCCTGCAGTTCTTCCAGTCGCCCCTGGGGCGCAAGATCACCGCCGCCGAGGTGCAGGCGACCCGTCGCGACCAGTTGGCCCAGCACGCCAATGGCCTGCCACGGGTCCAGGCCGATGCCACCCGCCGCTTGCTGATCCGCCACCTGGCCCAGGCGCTGCCGGCCAGCGAGGCCGGTGCCGAGGTCAGCCTGGCGCTGGCCGGCGTCGCCGCCGACAGCCTCAGCCAGATGATCCCCGGCCTGCTGGGTGGCGGTCAGGCCCAGGGCCTGCTGGACGGCCAGCGCCAGCGGCTGATGCAGCAGATCGACGGCGACATCGACAACACCCTGCTGCATGTCTACCGCGAACTGTCCGATCCGGAACTGGAGGAATTCGCCCAGTTCGCCGAATCGGCCGCGGGTAAGGCCTACTACCAGGCGGCCCTGGCCGCGATCCGCGCCGGCCTGGCCGTCGGCCAGGAAACCGCCGACCTGGCACCCGCCCAGCCGGGGATCTGATCAGGCAACAGGCGGTAGTGCGTAGATACCGGCTGTGCAGGAAGCAACCTCGCAATAAACGCGGGTTTCACCTAGGCGGCCCCACCCGCCCTACCAGAGCCTCGCAGCGAATGACCTACGGGCTTCGTCAAAGCGCTTTGCGTAGGCGGGTTAGCGTAGGATGGGTTGAGCGCAGCGATACCCATGCTGAAAGCCGATCTGGCACACCACGCCGCGCCATCCGCGCGGCGTAACCCGCCAAAGCGGATATCCACTGCACTTCCGTTTAAGCCAGGCGTTCGCTCAGAAAGCGGAAATAACCGCTGCGCAGCGACTCGGATTCGTTCGCCAGGTGATGGCGCGCCTCGGGTAGCAGCAGGATCTCGGGCGAGGCGAATTTATCCTTCAGCACCTCAAGGTTGTGCCGCCAGTCCACCGTCAAATCGGCCTGGCCCTGGACGATCAGCGGGCTGCGCAGGCTGCGCGACGCCCCTTCGATCCGCGGCACCCAGCGCGCCAAGGCGCCGACCCAGGCGGTCGGCAGGTTGCGCGGCTGCAACGGGTCGCCCTCCTGGACGAAACGCAGGAACTCGGCGTCGCTGGAGTTCTCGCTGAAGCGCCGGGGAATTTCCTCGACGAAGGCCTTGAGCACCCGGTAGCTCAGCTTCGACCAGCCCCAGGCACGCGGCCGGATCAGCGGCGCCAGCAGTATGGTCTGGCCGATCTCGGGCCCCGGCGCACCGGTCAGCAGATGGTCCAGCAGTATGGCTCCGCCGGTGCTCTGCCCACACAGGTGCCAGGGTTGCGGCAGCTGCAGCGCGGCGGCCTCAGCCAGCAAGCCCTGGAACACCTGCTGGTACTCGGCAAAATCGCCGATGCTGGCCCGCGTCCCGCTGGACAGGCCATGGCCGGGCAGGTCGCAGGCCAGTACGGCGAAGCCCATGCCCAGCGCCCAGTCCACCACGTGGCGGTAGAGGCCCATATGGTCGTAATAGCCGTGCATCAGCAGCAAGGTGGCCTTGGGTTGCTCCGGCCACCAAACCTGGGCCACCAGCTGATAACCGCCAGCCTCGAAGCAGCCCAGGCGACTCTGGACGTGCGGATGGCGGGCCGCCAGGTCGAGTCCGTAGTGGGTACGGTAGGCCTGGACCTGGGGCAAGGCGATCGCCGCTGCGGCCAAGGGTCGCAGGTGGGCACGCAGGCTATCGGGCTGAAAAGGTTCTGGCATAAGGCTTTCCGTCTGGCGAGCGAACATCCTACAGGCTTTTGCGGGGCCCGCGACCCAGGGTCGATATTCAGCTAGCGGCCTCGCCGTGGCAAGCTAGGCGCCCGTTTCAAGACCGAAGCCCATGCCCCTGCCCTCGAAAAAAACCCTGCTCGCCAGCCTGCTGGCCGTCGCCTGGGTCCTGGCCATGCTCGCCGCGTACTGGTGGTACCAGGTGCGCTACATCCGTCCGTTCAGCGAGCAGACCGCCCTGTTCAGCGGCGAGATGCTGCGCCTGCCCGACGAACTGGCCGGACCGGGGCCGATCCGCCTGGTGCACTTCTGGGACCCGGCCTGCCCCTGCAATGTCGGCAACCAGCAGCACCTGGCGGAATTGCTCCAGCGCTTCGGCCCCCTGGGGGTTGAGTTCCATGCCGTGCAGAAACCCGGCAGTCGCGGCCAGTTGCCCGCCACCCTGCAGGCCCTGAAACCCCTGGCAAGCCTGCCTGGCGCAGGCGAACTGCCCGCCAGCCCGGCGGTCGCCATCTGGGGCCGTGACGGCCAGCTGGCCTATTTCGGCCCCTACAGCGAGGGTGCCAGTTGCACCTCCAGCAACAGCTTTATCGAGCCGATTCTCGAAGCCCTGCAAGAGGGCCGGCGGGTCACGGCCACCCACAACCTGGCGGTGGGCTGTTTCTGCACCTGGCCGCCCGAGGCGAAATAACCCGCTCAGGACAGCGGAGGCGTCCGCTCGGTGAATGCCTGCGGCGTGCTGCCGTACCAGCGGCGAAAGGCCCGGTAGAAGGGCGACAGTTCGGCGAAACCGCAGGCCCGCGCCACCTCGCGGATAGCCTGGCCGCCATTGAGCAACTCCAGCGCGCGCTGGCGGCGCACCTCCTCGTGCAACAGGCGAAAGCTGCCGCCCTGCTGCGCCAGGCCACGCTGCAGGGCGCCAGCGCTGAGATCCAGGGCCGTCGCGCACGCCCGTAAGGTGCACGGCCGCTGACCCAGGTTGCGCACCAGCCAGTAACGCACGCGGTTGAACAGCTGGTTCTCCGCCAGTTCGGCCAGCTCCCGCTCCGCCTCTTGGCTGAGCAGGGCGAACAGGCGCGGGTTGGCGCTGCGCGATGGCCGGGTGAGCAGGGCCGTCGGGAAGATCAGGGCATCGTGGGCCTGAGCGAAACGCGGCAGCAGGCCGAACAGCCGGCGATGCTCGCCGAGCCGGCGCGGCGCCGGGTGGCGAAAATCCAGGCCGAGCAGGCGAAATTCCCCGTCGGTAATGCTGGCCAGCAGCTTCATGATCAGCAGGGCCAGGCATTCCATCTGCTGGCGCAACGAGGCAAAGCCCCGGTAGTCCAGGTCCAGTACCAGGTGCACGGCCTCGCCCTGCTCGTCCAGGCGCGCGGCGAAACCACCGGAGAGGATGTGCTGGAAACGCACGAAACTGTCCAGCGCCTCGCGCAGGTCACGGCTGGCCAGCAGCAGATAGCCCACCACATCCAGCGGCCGCGGCGTCATCACCTCGCCCAGGTGCAGGCCGATGTCCACATCGCCACTTAGCCCCTGCAAGGCCTGCCAGAACAGCGGGGCGTTGTCGTGGCCCTCGCGCCCGTCCAGCAAGGGCGCCGGCACCGGCACGCCCTGGTAGGCGCGGCGGTAGGTTTCGGTTGGGTCCAGGCCCAGGCTGGCCAGCGCATCGTAGAGCAGGCGACGCAGGGACGGCGAATGGGTCAGCGCCGCGTGAGCATGGTTTTCCAGGGGCATAAGGGTTCCCGTTCAATTGACCGAAGACTTTCAGTTCGCGAGTATTTGGTCAATGCCCAAGCGTCAGCCGCCACGCAGAATGCAGCATGCCCCGCGCCCCTGGCCGAACAATCATAAAAAGGAACGCCGATGAAACGCAGCCTGACCCTGCTCGCCCTGGTGGTCGCCGCCCTGGCGGGCGGCGCGACCTGGTACCTCCACGGCAAGCAGCCCCAGCGCGACGGCGAACTCGCCCTCGCCGGTCTGCAGGCGCCGGTCAGCGTGCGCTACGACGAGCGCGGCGTGCCGCATATCCAGGCCCGGAACGAGGCGGATCTGTACCGCGCCCTGGGTTACGTGCATGCCCAGGACCGGCTGTTCCAGATGGAAATGATGCGCCGCCTGGCCCGCGGTGAACTGGCTGAGGTGCTGGGCGCCAAGCTGGTCGACACCGACCGGCTGTTCCGCACCCTCGGCATCCGCGTCCGGGCCGACGCCTATGCCCAGCAGATGGACCCGAACAGCCCGGCCACCCAGGCGCTGAATCACTACCTGGAGGGCGTCAACCAGTACCAGCAGCACCATCCGGCGCCCCTGGAGTTCGACCTGCTGGGGATTCCCAAGCGCCCCTTCACCGTCGAGGACACCCTCAGCGTCGCCGGTTACATGGCCTACAGCTTCGCCGCGGCCTTTCGCACCGAGCCGGTGCTGAGCTATGTGCGCGACGAACTGGGCGCCGCCTACCTGCCGGTCTTCGACCTCGACTGGCACCCCGCCGGTGCGCTCGGCCAGACCGCCCTGGCGGATGGCGACTGGCAGGACCTGAACGCCCTCGCCCGCCTCAGCCACCAGGCGCTGGTCGAGGCCGGCCTGCCGCAATTCGAAGGCAGCAACGCCTGGGTGATAGCCGGCAACCGCACCGCCAGCGGCAAGCCGCTGCTGGCCGGCGATCCGCATATCCGCTTCGCCGCGCCCGCGGTCTGGTACGAGGCCCAGCTGGCCTATCCAGGCTTCGAACTCTACGGCCATCACCAGGCGCTGAACCCGATCGCCACCCTCGGCCACAACCGCCAGTACGGCTGGAGCATCACCATGTTCCAGAACGACGACCTCGACCTGATCGCCGAAAAGGTCAACCCGGCGAACGCCAACCAGGTCTGGTACCAGGGCCAGTGGGTCGAGCTGCAAAGCCGCCAGGAGCGCATCCAGGTCAAGGACGCCGCGCCGGTCGAACTAACCCTGCGCCGCTCGCCCCACGGCCCGATCATCAACGACGCGCTGGGGGCCACTGCCGGCCAGACGCCGATCGCCATGTGGTGGGCCTTTCTGGAAACCGAGAACCCGATCCTCGACGGTTTCTACCAGTTGAACCGCGCCGACAGCCTGGACAAGGCCCGCGCCGCCGCCGAGAAGATCCAGGCGCCGGGGCTCAATGTGCTCTGGGCCAACGCCAGCGGCGATATCGCCTGGTGGGCCGCCGCCCTGCTGCCCCAACGCCCGGCCGGGGTCAATCCGGCCTTTATCCTCGATGGCAGCACCAACGAGGCGGACAAGCCGGGCTTCCTGCCGTTCAGCGCCAACCCCCAGGAGGAAAACCCGGCCCGCGGTTATATCCTCTCGGCCAACCACCAACCGGTCGGCGACCTGGCGATCCCCGGGTATTACAACCTGCCCGACCGCGCCCAGCGCCTCGACCAGCGCCTGGCCGACCCGAGCGTGAAATGGGATCTGCAGAACAGCCAGGCGCTGCAACTGGACAGCGGCAGCGGTTACGGCCCGCGCCTGCTCGCGCCCATTCTCGAAGACCTGCGCGCCGCCGCCGCGGATGCTGGCGAACGGGCCCTCGTCGAGCAATTGGCGGGCTGGAACGGCGACCATGAGCTCGACGGGCTCGCGCCGACCCTGTTCAACCAGTTGGTCTATCAGCTGAGCGAACGGGCCATGGCCGACGAGCTGGGCCAGGCCTTCTTCACCAATCTGCTGGCCACCCGGGTGCTGGATCTGGCCCTGCCGCGCCTGACCGCCACCCTCGACTCGCCCTGGTGGGACGACCGCCACACACCGGCCAAGGAAAGCCGCGCCGACACGGTCAGGAACGCCTGGCGGGCCAGCCTCGCCCACCTGAAAAGCAGCTTCGGCCAGGATAGCGGCCAGTGGACCTGGGGCCAGGCCCATACCCTGACCCACAACCATCCCCTGGGGCAGCAGAAACCCCTGGACCGGTTGCTCAACGTCGGCCCCTTCCCCGCCCCGGGCGGCCACGAAACGCCGAACAACCTGTCGCACCAGGTCGGCCCGGCACCCTGGTCGGTCTACTACGGCCCCTCGACCCGCCGGCTGATCGACTTCGCCGACCCGGACCACAGCCTGGGCATCAACCCGGTCGGCCAGAGCGGCGTGCTGTTCGACCGCCACTATGCCGACCAGGCCCAGGCCTATATCCAGGGCCGCTACCAGCCCCAGCATACGAGCGAGGCCGATGTAGCCGCCCATACGCGCTCGACCCTGCGCCTGCTGCCGAGCCCGTAAAACGATCGCTCCGCCGCCCCTGCACATGGGGCGGCCGCGAATCCTGTGGGACACTGGCTGCAACTCACGGCATCAGGAGGTCGAATGCGCGCTCGTCTGTTTATCGGTTTTATCGCCTGCTGGCTGGGCCTGGGGCTGCCCGCCACCGCTGGCGAAATCGTCAACGATGTCACCGGGCTCAACCCCATCGAGGTCGCCCAGGTGCTGGCGCCCACTCGCCTCGAACAGATAGTCGAGGCGGTGCGCGCGCATCCCGGCCCGATCTCCATCGGCGGCGGGCGCTACAGCATGGGCGGGCAGACCGCGACCCCGGGAGCGCTGCAGCTGGACATGCGCCGCTTCGACCAGGTGCTGGAGTTCTCCAAGGAGCGCCGCGAGGTGCGGGTGCAGGCCGGCATCACCTGGCGCAAACTGCTCGAATACCTCGACCCCCATGACCTGTCGCCGCAGATCATGCAGTCCTACGCCAACTTCACCGTGGGCGGCTCGCTCTCGGTGAATGTGCATGGCCGCTATGTCGGCCAGGGACCCATGGTGCTGTCGGTGCGCTCGATCCGCCTGGTGCTGGCCGACGGCCGCGTGTTCGAGGCCAGCCCGACCGAGAATGCCGAGCTGTTCTACGGTGCCATCGGCGGCTACGGCGGCCTGGGGGTGATAGTCGAGGCCACCCTGGCCCTGGACGAAAACCGCAAGATCGCCCGCCAGACCCAGGTTATGCCGCTAAGCACCTACCGCGAGTACTTCTTCGCCCAGGTGCGCGACAACCCCGAGGTGCTGCTGCATAACGGCGTGCTCTACCCCGGCGCCTACGACAAGGTCCGCGCGGTCTCCTATGTGCAGACCGAGCAACCCCTGACCCTCGAGGAACGACTGATCCCGACGGACCGCGACTACAAGCTGACCCAGCTGGGCATCGAGATCGCCGGCAGCTCCGCCGGGGGGCGCAAAGTGCGCGAGACCGCCATCGACCCCCTGCTCTACCGCGGGGACCAGGTGCAATGGCGCAACCATGAAGCCAGCCTGGATGTGCGCGAACTGGAACCCCTGTCCGGCCCGGACCATAGCTACGCGCTGCAGGAGTTCTTCGTGCCGCCGGCGCAACTGGAGGCTTTCGTGGCGCAGATGGGCGATATCCTCGAGCGGCACCAGGCCAATGTGCTCAATGTCTCGATCCGCCACGCCAAAGCCGACCCCGGCACCCTGCTGGCCTGGGCGCCCGAGGAGGTCTTCGCCCTGGTCATCTATTACCGGCAAGGCACCCGCAACGCCGAACGCGAAGCGGTGGCCGACTGGAGCCGCGAATTGATCGATGCCGCCCTCGCCCACCAGGGCCGCTATTACCTGCCCTACCAGATCCATGCCAGCCGCGAACAATTCCTCGCCGCCTACCCCAGGGCCAATGAGTTCTTCGCCCTGAAAAAACGCCTGGACCCGACTGGTAAGTTCCGCAACAAGCTGTGGGACAGTTATTACCGCTGAAGGCATCCCGACAGGACAAAAGAGGACAAAGAACTTGATGCAGGGTTAACAACTTGCCGAGCAAGTTCCCTGATACGGGTTGTGAATCATACCGAAAATATTGGACTCATCCATTTATGGACAAAAGAAGCCAAGTGCAGACCCTTCTGGTTGATCCATATTGGCAAAGACAGGCGCGTCTATACCACTGCAATACCTGTGGTGCCTTCTGGGAAGACAGCAATGGCGCTTACCCATGAGATCGGTGGCGGCCGTTAAGCCCCGCGCGCCCTCAGGACGGGGTGTCTTTTTGCCGAGTCGCGGTCACACCATGGACAATCGCAAGCCCGACCAGGCAGAGCGTACCCACGCCGATCCACTGTGCAGGCACATTCAACAGATAAGCGCCGATGGCCAAACCGACGATAAAGATAACGTACCCGGTGATATATATTCCGAACGACATAATAATTACCGAAAATAATAATAACAGGCTAGCCTAGCACCCTATTCTCCGGCCCGTCAGACCGAATGGACCGGCGGCGTTCTCTACTCTATTGCTCGATAACGCGATCATGGTCGCAGTGGTTGAAGAATGAACGAAAAGCAGAAAAACACATTAATCCCCCTGCTGACCATAGCCCTGCTGGGGTCTGCTGCCTGCTCTGCCAAAGCGGCCGAATTCGATGAAACCAAGGCCCTGCGGCTCACCGAGGAGGTGGTGGCGGAGCACCGAATTTATGCCACCTGCCTGTCGCTGGACAAGATCTCCCTGTCCATAGTCGAAGAAAGCTGGGCACGCGAGGTTAAGCAAGCGGTCGAGCGCTTGCGGGGAGAAAAACCGTCCGCCGATTTCATTCGGCGTTTTTCCGCAGCGGTTGAATTCGACAAGCTGCTGGATAGATCCATGACCCTGGCTGCGGCCATCGATCTCTGCCATACGCACGACAGGCAGGTCGAGACCTTTTACATACTGGGCTACTCGCGCCTGGCGGACGCAATCGACAAGGCAACCACCCGGCACTAGTTCTTTCATTCCTGTTTCGGCGGAGAACGCCTTATCCAGCCAGTATCCGCGCGCAGTCATTTACGCGAAGGCGGGGCCCGGCGCAGCTTTTCACGGATCTTTACCCGCACGAAAACACTTTGCGGTGTTCCAATTTCATAGTGCCGTAATAACCAGTCGCACTCGCGCCATATTGCGCGCACCCTGGCTCGAGCAACACTCACCGGAAGGAATGACCAGATGAACGCAGTCAGAATGGCGGCAATCGCTTTTATCGCAGTAGGCGTGCTGGCCTTGGTCTACGGCGGCTTCAGCTTCACCAAGGAAACCCATGACGTCAAACTCGGTCCCCTGGAGATGTCGATCCAGGAAAAGGAGACCGTCAATATCCCGATCTGGGCCGGTATTGGCGCCATTCTGATCGGCGGCGCACTGCTGCTTTCCAAGAAGAGCTGAATCACTGACGCGACTGCTTCACATGAGTCAAAAAAAACGGGCCCCGAAGGGCCCGTTTTTTATTGCCTGCGCTTGTTCACCTAGGCGACGGCTTGGGACGGATCGCGACGGCTGTCCGGGCCATTCTGCCGGGCGATGCCAGTGCTTTCCTCCATGGCCTGCTGCAGGGCACGCTTGCGCGACTCCTCGGCACGCTGGGCGAAGAACCAGACGCAGAAGGTGACCAGCGACACCGACAGCAGGATCAGACTGGCGACCGCGTTGATCTCCGGCTTCACCCCCAGGCGCACGGCGGAGAATACTTCCATCGGCAGGGTGGTGGAGCCCGGCCCGGAGACGAAGCTGGCCAACACCAGGTCGTCCAGGGACAGGGCGAAGGACATCATGCCGCCGGCCGCCAGCGAGGGCGCGATCATCGGAATGGTGATCAGGAAGAACACCTTCCACGGCTTGGCGCCCAGGTCCATGGCCGCCTCCTCGATGGACAGATCCAGTTCACGCAGGCGCGCCGAGACCACCACCGCCACATAGGCCGCACAGAAGGTGGTATGGGCGATCCAGATGGTCAACAGGCCGCGCTGCTGCGGCCAGCCGATCAGTTGTGCCATGGCCACGAACAGCAGCAGCAGGGACAGGCCGGTGATCACCTCGGGCATCACCAACGGCGCGGTCACCAGGCCGCCGAACAGAGTACGGCCCTTGAACCGGGTGACCCGGGTCAGCACGAAGGCCGCCATGGTGCCCAGCGCCACCGCGGCGATCGCCGTGTAGCAGGCGATCTCCAGCGAACGCATCACCGAACCCATCAGCTGGCTGTTGTCCAGCAGGCCGAAGTACCACTTCAGCGACCAGCCGCCCCAGACTGTCACCAGCTTGGAAGCGTTGAACGAATAGATCACCAGTATGACCATGGGCAGGTAGATGAACAGCAGCCCCAGCACCAGCATCAGCTTGGAAAAGTTGAAGCGCTTCATGGCCGGCCCTCCATTTCTTTCGCCTGACTGCGGTTAAATAGAATGATAGGGACGATCAGGATCGCCAGCATCAGCACCGCCAGGGCCGAAGCGACCGGCCAGTCGCGGTTGTTGAAGAACTCCTGCCAGAGCACCTTGCCGATCATCAGCGTCTCCGGCCCACCCAGCAGCTCAGGGATCACGAACTCGCCGACCACCGGAATGAACACCAGCATGCAGCCGGCGATGATGCCGTTCTTCGACAGCGGCACGGTGATTTTCCAGAAGCTGGTAAGGTTGCGTGCCCCCAGGTCGGCCGCGGCTTCCAGCAGGCTGAGATCGTGCTTAACCAGGTTGGCGTAGAGCGGTAGGATCATAAAGGGCAGGTATGAATAGACGACCCCTATATAGACCGCGACGTTGGTATTGAGGATCTGCAGCGGCGTGTCGATCAGCCCCAGGCCCAGCAGGCAGCTATTAAGCAGGCCGTTGTTGCTGAGGATGCCCATCCAGGCATAGACCCGAATCAAGATCGCGGTCCAGGTCGGCATCATGATCAGCAGCAACAGCACCATCTGCTTGTCTTGCGGGGCGCGGGCGATGGCATAGGCCATCGGATAGCCGATCAACAGGCACAGCAGGGTGCTGAAAAACGCCACCTGCAGGGAGCCGAGGTAGGCCTGCAGGTAGAGAGCATCCTCGCTGAGAAAGACGTAGTTGCCCAGGTTGAGGACGATCTGCAATTTCTGTTCGACGAAGCTGTAGATCTCGGTGTAAGGCGGGATCGCCACA
>DATDTH010000721.1:0-2285 GCA_035290985.1 Pseudomonas sp.
CGATCCAGGGGGTAGGAGTTGAAACTGTTCTTGATCCGCTCCAGGGCCTCGATCAGGTCCGGATGACCGACCGCCAGACCGACCCGCAGGCCCGCCAGGGAGCGGGACTTGGACAGGGTCTGGGTCACCAGCAGGTTCGGATAACGCCCCACCAGGGCGATGGCCGACTGGCCGCCGAAATCCACATAGGCCTCGTCCACTAGCACCACCGAATCGGGGTTGGCCTGCAGCAGCCGCTCGATGGCCTCGAGCGCCAGTAGGCAGCCGGTCGGCGCGTTCGGGTTGGGGAAGATGATGCCGCCGTTGGGCCGCGCGTAATCCTCGACCCGGATCTGGAACTGCTCGTCCAGGGCCAGGGTCTCGAAGGCGATGCCATAGAGACCGCAATAAACCGGGTAGAAGCTGTAGGTGACATCCGGGAACAGCAGCGGCTTGTCATGCTGGAACAGCCCGTGAAAGGCGTGGGCCAGTACCTCGTCGGAACCGTTGCCGACGAACACTTGGGCCGGCTCGATACCGTAATAGGCGGCGACCGCCTGCTTCAGGCGGTCACCGTTCGGGTCCGGATACAGGCGCAGATCGTCCGTGAGTTCCGCCCGCATAGCCGCCAGCGCCTTGGGCGAGGGGCCGTAGGGGTTTTCGTTGGTGTTCAGCTTGACCAGCTTGGCCAGCTTCGGCTGCTCGCCCGGCACATAGGGCACCAGCCCCTTGACGAAGGGGCTCCAGAATTTGCTCATCTGCCCTTCACTCCTCGAATAAGTTCGGTACCCATCTGGGCACAGATCGATGGGTATTGATGGGTATCGCTTCGCTCAACCCATCCTACGCGCTGCGGCTAACCATTAATCCTTGATCCGGTACTCGGCGCTGCGCGCGTGGGCGGTCAGGGACTCGCCACGGGCCAGCACCGAGGCGATCTTGCCCAGCTCCGAGGCGCCGTCCGCCGAGCAGTGGATGATCGACGAGCGCTTCTGGAAGTCGTAGACCCCCAGCGGCGAGGAGAAACGCGCGGTGCCGGAGGTCGGCAGCACATGGTTCGGCCCGGCGCAATAGTCGCCCAGGGCTTCGGCGGTGTAGCGGCCCATAAAGATCGCGCCGGCATGGCGGATCTGCGGCAGGTACTGCGCCGGATCGGCCACCGACAGTTCCAAGTGTTCCGGGGCGATACGGTTGGCCACCTCTATGGCCTGGGTCATATCGGCCACTTTGATCAACGCGCCGCGGGCGCTGAGGGACTTGCCGATGATCTCGGCCCGCTCCATGGTCGGCAACAGCTTGGCGATGCTGGCGGCAACCGCATCGAGAAAGGCCGCGTCCGGACTGAGCAGGATCGACTGGGCGTCCTCGTCGTGCTCGGCCTGGGAGAACAGGTCCATGGCGATCCAATCCGGATCGGTCTGGCCGTCGCAGACCACCAGGATTTCCGAGGGCCCGGCGATCATGTCGATGCCGACCTTGCCGAATACATGGCGCTTGGCGGTGGCCACATAGATATTGCCGGGACCGACTATTTTGTCCACCGGCGGCACGCTTTCGGTGCCGTAGGCCAGGGCGGCGATGGCCTGGGCGCCGCCTATGGTGAAGACCCGGTCGACCCCAGCCAGGCAGGCCGCCGCCAGCACCAGCTCGTTGAGCTCGCCCCGGGGCGTCGGCACCACCATCACCACTTCCGCCACGCCGGCGACCTTGGCCGGGATGGCGTTCATCAGCACCGAGGACGGGTAGGACGCCTTGCCCCCCGGCACATAGAGCCCGGCACGATCCAGGGGCGTGACCTTCTGCCCCAGCACCGTGCCATCGGCCTCGGTGTAGGTCCAGGAGTCCTGCTTCTGCTTTTCGTGGTACAGGCGCACCCGCTCGGCGGCCTGTTCCAGCGCCTCGCGCTGGGCCGGGGTGATGCGACTCAGGGCCAGTTCCAGGCGCGCGCGCGGCAGGATCAGGTCCGCCATGGAGGCGACCTTCAAGCCGTCGAAGCGCTCGGTGTAGTCCACCAGCGCCGCGTCGCCGCGGGTGCGCACGTCGGCGATGATGTCCAGCACGCGCCGGTTGACCGACTCGTCGGACACGCTTTCCCAGCTCAGCAGATGATCCAGATCACGGGCGAAGTCCGGGTCGGTGGCGTCGAGTCGGCGAAGAGCGGGGACAGCGGTCATGGCGGGCCTCATTTGGGGTAGCGAATGCTCGGGGGAGTGGCAGATGCTCGGGCGTCAAGGCTAGCAAAACCCTGGGTGGCGGCGCCCGATAAAAGTGGCTATGGCAGGCCTAGGCGGGTGCGGCGTGAAGCC
>DATDTH010000722.1:0-3858 GCA_035290985.1 Pseudomonas sp.
GAAAAGCGGGGTGAAGGCCCGCACCTCGCCTCAAGGCTGGACCCAGGCCTGCTCCAGGGCGCTGGCCAGTTGCTCGTTCTGCTCCGCGCTGCGCTCCTCTGCCTGCATCGGCATACTGGCCATCACCTGCACCAGCGCGTCCGCGGCGGTTACCGATAGCCGTCGACCGTTTGCCAACTCGATCAGCTCGATGCGGTTCTGCTCGATATCCGTTTGCTCCGGACCCTGGACTCCCGCCAGCACCACCAGATCGGCGCTACCGAGCAGCATCACGTGCAGATCATGACCGACGCTCTTGAGCCAAATCCGCTCCGGGCCAAAAGGCACGTCCAGCAACAACCGGTCGAAATCCGCCGGCAGCCCCAGGTCGCGGACATAGTCCATGCCATCGCCTGGCCCGAAACGGTAGCTGTCATTGCCTGCGCCGCCGAACAGCTGGTCGTTGCCAGGGCCACCGACCAGCACATCGGCCTCGCTGGAGCCGAAGACGCTATCGTCACCCGCGCCCAGATCGATTTCGTTGATGCCGATCAGCCGGGTCTCGCGGAAATCGAAGGTGTTATCCAGCGCGCCACCGAGGATCCGGTTGAACCCGCCATCGCCATCGATCCACTCGACGCGGTACTCGCCGCCGAACGCCTGCAGACCGAACACATCGTCGCCCGCGCCGCCCTTGAGACCGTCGCGGTCTTCACCGCCGCTGAGCAGATCGAAGCCGGCATTGCTGCCCAGCATCACGAACAGATCATCACCGCCGAAGCCGTACAGCGTGTCGTCCCCCGGTCCACCCTGAATCACATCCGAGCCCTGGGAGCCGGCGATACTGTCGGCGCCCTCCAGGCCATCGATACGCGCGATAGCGCTCAGGGTCGTTTCGCGCAAATCCAGGCTGTTATCGCCCGCGTCGCCGGTCAGGTAATTCAACCCTTCACCGCCATCGATAAACTCGACAGCCATCTGCGCATCGATACCCTTGAGGCGAATCCAGTCGTCGCCAGGACTGCCGAGAATACGGTCAACCCCCTCGCCACCCGAGACGCTGTCGACGCCCTGGTCGCCCTCGAACAGGAAGTTGTCATCCCCGTCATTGCCGTACAGCTGATCGTTATCCGCCCCGCCGCGAATCACGTCATTGCCCTGACTGCCGTAAATGATGTCGTCACCGGCCAGCCCGTCGATCAACTCGATATTACGCAGCTCGGTATCGCTGAAATTCAGCGCATCCTTGTCGGCCGTACCCTCGATACGGTTCTTGCCGCCGCGGCCATCGATCAGCTCGACCCGCATGTCGTCGATAAACTGGTGCAGCCGAATCACATCGTCATCGTCACCGCCCAGCACCTGATCATGACCGGGGCCGCCATTGAAATAGTCGGCCTGCATATCCTGACCGGTCACCAGCAGGGTGTCGTCGCCACCGCCACCGAGCAGCACATCCATGCCCGCGCCACCGCCCAGGACATCGGCGCCCTCGCCACCGTTGATCCAGTCATCACCGGCACCGCCGTCGATGATATCCGCCTCGTCCGTACCGACCAGGGTGTCATTGCCCGCCTGCCCCTGGGTAACGTCCGCCACCGCACCCGGCACCAGGGCCCAATGCACGCGACTGAACTGCAGCGGCTGGCTGGCCGGCTGGCGCAGCACGATTTCGTCTTGCGCCTGGCTGCGGATGCCGTTGAGCACCGGACTGAAACGCACCGAAGCCGCGCCGGACAACTCGACGCCCGCACCCTGCACCGAGGGTGTGGCCGTGGCATCGACCAAAGCCACGCCGGTGTTGAGCAGTTCGGCCCGCAGGCGGATATCCACCAGGCCGGCGTTGTCGACCGCACCGCGCGCGACCACCTGGTAGTGGCAGACGAACAGGCTTTGCCCATCCTGCTCGTTATCGAGCGTGGTCAAGGCCAGGTCCTGGGGATCCAGGCCGGCAAAGGCCGGGTCGCTGCTCTGCAGCGGCAGCAACTCCAGGCCCAGGGTCTGGGTGCCGTCGCGACTGCAATCGTCCACGCCCTGGACGCGGATGCGTTGGGCTTGCTGCCAGTTCTCCGCACTGAAATACAGGTAGGGCGGATCATTCAGCAGGCGCGCCTCGCTGGCATCGCTGAGCGCCAGGTTCAGGGTGACGCTCTGCCCCGCCCGCGGGCTGCGGTCCAGGCGCACGTCCACCTCGACCACGGCTTCGCCGTATTCATCCAGCTGCAGCCCGGCCACCGGGGTGACCCGCACCTCGGGCGTCGGCGGCAGCAGGCTGATGCTGCAACAGGCCTCGACCGTGATGGCCTGGGTCCCATCGCGGATCACCGCCTTGAGCCGGTAGCTGCCCGGCTCGACGCCGGCCAGGGACCACTCGAAGCGATCGCCGTCGCCGTCCTCGTCTTCCTTGATAGCGGAGGCGATCAGCCGCTCGTTGGCATAGAGGTCGATGGTCGCCGCGCTGTCCGGGTCGGCATCGGTCCACTGGATCGAGACACTGCCGCCGCTCAGGCTGAGCGGCGCCGTCGGCTGCACGAAACTCAGGCTCGGCGCATCATCCACCCCGTTCTCATTGACGAAGAACGGCTGCCAGTCGCTCCAGGGCGAGTTCAGCCCGGTGGCATCCAGCGCGCGCACGCGCCAGCGGTAGCCCTGGTTATCCTCCAGGGCGAAAGGCAGGGTCCAGCTGCGTTCGACGACCACCTGGCTGGCCAGGGGCGTCTCCCCCTGCTCGGCATGCAAGGCGAACTCGTAGCTCAGGGCATCGCCATCGGGGTCCAGCACCGGGTTCACTTCCAGGCGCGGGCTGCGCACCTCGACCCAGGCACCGCTGGCCGGGTTGCTGGCCACCGGGGTCGGCGGCGATTCCGGTAACTGATTGACCCGGAAGCTGCCGGCCACCCAGGCCGACTCCTGTGCGCCATCCGAGGCACGGGCGCGCCAGTGGTAGACCTGGTTCTCCTCCAGCTCGCCGGGAAGGGTCCACTGCACGCCGGCCTGCCCCGCGCCGAACCAGTCGGAATCCAGGCGCGTCGGCGAATCGAAGCGCTCGTTGCGGTCCAGCTGGATGCGATAGGTCAGGGGCTGGCGCTCGGGGTCCTGTGCCGGATCGAGGCGCAGCACCACGCCGCTCGCCCGCTCGATGCTCTGCCCCGCCAAGGGCCAGGCCAGGCCCGGTACGCTCGGCGCCGCGTTGCTCAGGCTGACGCCGAACAGGCCCGGCTCGCTTTGCGTCAGCGCACCCTCTTCGTCACGTGCCTCCACCAGCCAGAAGTAGAAGCGGTCCTCCTCCAGGCTCACCGGCGATTGCCATTCGGTCACGCCATCGGCACCGGGTAGCAGGCCCGAGACTTCCGCCAGCGGCTGGCTGAAGTCCTCGTCCGCCTCGCTGAACACCCGCAGCCGATAGCTCAGCGCGTCCTCGTCCAGGTCCAGGCTGTTGTTGAAGCGAAAGCGCGGCTGGGCCTGGGCCACCAGGCCGGCCGGGGTCGGATCGAGCAGCAACGGCGCACTCGGCGCATCGTTGGCCGTGTTGATGAAGAAGCGCCCGTTCAACCATTCGCTGCTGCCGCTGCTGTGGCTGACGCGCACCCGCCAGTAATAGCGGTGGTTGTCTTTGAGCTCGGCACCCGGCTGCAATTGGTCGGCCTTGACCACCCACTCGGTGCGGTTGCTGCCGGGGCTGATCGCCGCCGACTTGGCCAGCAACTGGGTCATGCCGGCATCGGCGTACAGCTCGAACCAGTAGTCCAGCGCCCGTCCCTGGCCATTGGCGCTGTTCTGTACCCGCAGCGCCGGATAGAAGTCACTCACCTCAGCGTTGTCCGCCGGCTCGTAAAGTTGCGGCGGCAAGGGGGTCGCTTCGATGACCTTGGGATCGCT
>DATDTH010000723.1:0-13695 GCA_035290985.1 Pseudomonas sp.
TCGCCGGTGTGACAGGCGGCGCAGCTGATATCCAGCAACTGGTCGGCGGAGTCCGCCGCCTGATGGCGCGCAAAACCCACGGGCAGGTTGCCGGGATTGTGTGCCGTGGGTTGCTGCTGCGGGTCAACCAGGAAACCGAAGCGGGCGAGGTACTCGGGCGCTGCGAATCTGTCCTGGGCGAAGGGCAACTCCAGGGCTGTGAACCAGTCGTAGCGCAGGCCTTTAACTTCGGTGCCCTGGGGGGTGTAATAGTAAGTCTGGCGTGCCTCGGACTCCCATTGCTCCAGGTAGTGCAGCTGCTGGGGGGGCTGATAGGCGGGCAGATTGGGGTTGGCGATGAAATACAGCACCAGGACCAACCCGGCCAGGGCGACCAGGACAATCGACAACAACAGCCGGCGGAGCATGCGCATCCCGGACCTCCATGTGTGCTTATTATTATAGGGGTGCGCTTTTGCTGGGCAGCCGCGCTAGGCAGTTGGCCAGTATGGCAGAGCGTACGAATTCGTTACAACGGTGGAAGGAAGCCATTGCCAGCGACCGCCTACGGGGCGGGCAATGCAATTATTCCGTTGGCCTGGCGAAATCATTGCTATCTTCCAATGGCTCGCCACAACCCGCTGTTTTTAATGAAATTGCCAAACAACTACGCCAAGGATGGCTTATGTCTGAGTTCGATACGGTCGCATTGCGTCGACTTCTGGTGGTGGACCCCTGCGCCGAGTGCCTGGGGGTGCTGCCGCATCTGCAACGGGTTGGCTGGCAGGCCGACAGCTGTGCGCTCGAGCAGGCCGCTGAGCAGGGCTGCGATGTCGGCCTGATTCGGCTGAACCCTCAACACCTGGAGCACCCGGACAGCCTCAAGGCGCTGATCGGTCACAAGGGGGCCGAGTGGATCGCCGTATTGAGTCCGGAGCTGCTGGGCGCCCGGGGCCTGGGCGATTTCATCGGTGAGTGGTTCTTCGACTTCCATACCCTGCCGTTCGACCTGCCCCGGCTGCAATTTGCCCTGGGTCGCGCCTATGGCATGGGCCGTATGCGTGGCCTGCGCCGCGCCGAGCCGCTCGCCCAGGCCCATGACCTGCTGGGCCAGAGCCGCAGCACCCGCAAGCTGCGCACCCTGATCGGCAAGCTGGCGCCCAACGAGGCGCCGGTGCTGATTCGCGGTGAAAGCGGGACCGGGAAAGAGTTGGTTGCCAAAAGCCTGCACTGGCAGTCGCGCCGCGCCTCCGGGCCCTTCGTCGCGATCAACTGCGGCTCGATTCCCGAAAGCCTGATCCAGTCCGAGTTGTTCGGTCACGAGAAGGGCGCCTTTACCGGGGCCTTTCAGCGCAAGATCGGCCGGATCGAATCGGCCAGCGGCGGCACCCTGTTTCTCGACGAGATTGGCGATCTGCCCCTGGAGCTGCAGGCCAACCTGCTGCGCTTTCTGCAGGAAATGAAGATCGAGCGGGTCGGCAGCAGTACGTCCCTGGCGGTGAATGTCCGGGTGCTGGCGGCCACCCATATCGACCTGGAACGCGCGGTCGAACAGGGCCGTTTCCGCGAGGACCTGTACTACCGCCTGAACGTGCTGCAGGTGCAGACCGCGCCCCTGCGCGAACGGGTCGAGGACATTCCATTGCTGGCCAGCCATTTCTCCAGCCAGTACTCGCGGGACGCCGGGCGGCGCACACGGCACTTCAGCGAGTCGGCCATTGCCGCCATGCTGGAATACAGCTGGCCGGGCAATGTTCGCGAACTGGTCAACCGGGTGCGTCGGGGCCTGGTCCTGGCCGAACGGCGCCAGATCGAAGCTGCCGATCTGGGGCTGGATAGAAAGTCGAGCATCAAGGAAATGATCGGCAACCTGAGTGACTACCTGTTCCAGGCCGAACGCCAGGCGCTGGACGCGGTATTGAGCCATCATTCCAGAAACATGAGCCAGGCCGCCCGCGCCCTGGGCATCTCCCGGCCGACTTTTTATCGGTTATTGCACAAGCACCAGATTCGTTGAAGCTTCAGCGGCAGGGCCCAGTATCCATGCCGCGGGTTTCGCCGAAGTGTTTTTGTAGGGTGCGCCGTGCGCACCGAGGCGGCGGTATCAATGGAATGCTTAATCGCTGAACCGATGGACTTGCGACGTGACGCCACCAGGGCACTTTAGAAGTAATAAGGAAATTTCAGGCTGAAACTGAAATCCGGTGCATCGGGTGTCAAGCCGATGGACAGGTTGGGCACCAGGGTCAGGTCATTGCTCAGGGCGTAGGTCATGCCGATATTGAAATAGGCGGCATTGGCATCGCTGCCGGTGATCGATTGCCAGGGCTGGCCTTGGGGTTTGAGGCGGCTTTTCTGGCTCAGCAGCTCGGAGAAGGACAGGGACAGGCTCATGCGTTCATTCAGGGCGAAGGCCGTGCCCACCCCGAACTGGATCCAGTCGCCCAGGTCCACCTTGCCGGGCACCCGGCTTCCTCGTTGTGGGCTGATATCGGAAAAACTTTCCTCGAGGTTATAGGTGTACGACAGGTTACCGAAGATGATCGCCGGATCCAGGGTCTTGACCAGGGAGATGCCCGGTGTGATCGACCAGATGCCATTGCCGGTGGGCAGGTCATCGGGGACGTTCAGGTTAGTGTTGCCGGGTACCTGGTCCAGTTTGATGCCATAGGGCTCGACCCCCGTGGGGGCCTTGACCCGCAGGCTGAACACCGCATCCGGCCGACTCGCCGACTCGTCGAGGAACTTGTAGGACAGGCCCGCGCTGATATCGCCCAGGCGCGGGTCGCCGGTCACAGTTTGCGCGGTGATCTGTGAGGTCGAGCCGCCGGCCCCGGCCGACTCGTAGCGGGTTTCGCGATAGAGCAGCGGCAGGTTCAGGTCCACTTGCCAGCGCTGATCCCAGTTGTAGCGACCGGTCAGGTCGAAGGTATAGGAGTCCGAGTCGATCTGGTCTATGCCCAGATTGCCCAGGAAAATCGCGTCCAGCGCCAGAAAGCCATTGAGAAACAGCTGCCGGGTATCGTAATGGCTGTAGGTGAAACCGGGTTCCAGGCTGAATGCGCCTGCACCGAAAAAACCGCTGGCTTCCTGGTACAGGCTTTCCACGCTGGGCGGCGGCTGGGTGTCTTCCTTGAGGGCCGCGCCGTAGTTGCCCGTACCCGCCGAGGCCAAGGGCGAACTGGGACTGGTCGTTGAGGCCGGGCGCCCCTCGAGCTGGCGCAAGCGCTGCTCGAGAATCATGATCGCGTTCTGTTGTGCTTGAAAGCGTGACTGCAAGTTCTCCAGTTGCTGCAACAGGTGCTGAGCCTCGGGAGAGGACTGGGCGTGGGCCTGCGGGTTTATCAGCAGTGTGGCTAAGGGCAGTAGTGCAAAACAAAACCTCATCGTAAACATCCTTGTTCAGTTGAAGGGGGCCGGCATCGTTCAATACCCGGTAGGGCGCAAGGGCCGCAGCTGTTCCAAGGCGGAGGTTGCCCTCTGCAAGCCGGATGCGCTGTCATCCAAGGTCACGCGCAGCGCGGTCCGGTTGTAGACCTGGTTCAGGGTGCCGGCGATCTGGGCGTGTTGGGCCATGCCCCCCGCGCCGATCCGCTGCTGGGCGAAGCCTTGATTATCAGTGGCCTGCACCGTCAGCCGGAGTCCGCCATCCCGGGCGCTGATGCTCACCGTACCGGCCGCGTTGGCGAAGCCCTGGTCATTTGCCCAGTCGACAGGCTCGGCCTGGTGCGGGTTGGGCGTGGCTGCGCCGATTTCGATGCTCAGGTCGTTCAACCCCCGATTGAAGTCCCCGGCGACCCGTAGGCTTTGGCTCAGTCCCTGAACGCTGTCCAATCCCGCGCCGCCTATCACCTGACCCGTGGCGCTGGCGGATGGCTGGCCGTTGCCGGCCTGATCGATGGGGGTGATCGTCAACCAGGGTTGCACCTGGCCGCGCCTGAGATCCAGGTTCACCGCCGCGCCTATCACCTGGCCGGCACTGTTTTGCCAGGTGCTGCTCATGGTGACGCCAAAGCTGATAATCCGGTCCGGCAAGGTATAGCGGCCGCGTAATTGGGCCAGTTCGGCGTCCGTCAATTCGATGGGCTGGAACAGGGGACTGGCACCTGCAGGCGGGGCGATCAGCAGCAGGACGCCGAGCAACAAGGGGTTGAGTTTCATCATGGGTCCTCGGGCTGTCGCGCCCATGCGCCGAGCGCTAGAAGAACTCGCTGTGCAGAAAACCGAACTCCATCAGTTCGGCGTCCTTGACCGGGCTGAAGCGATTCAGTCGATCCCTTGCCGTCAGGGGTTCGGGTGGGCTGAGCAAGACGTTATTGCGGTTGTAGCCGTTGCCGATCAGGGCGAGGACGATGCCGTTCCAGCCTTTTTCGAACTCGTCGAGGCGCATCTTCTTGTGGCCGAGCACGGAGTCGCCGATATAGACCCAGCCGGAGCTGCTGCGCAGCAGCAGGACGAAGTGTTTGTAACCCCGTATATCGAGCAGCACGATGGTCGGCACCTTGATGCTGTCGAGCCTCGCCGCGTCGAGTCGGTAGCCGCGGGCGCGTAAGCCGAGGGTGGCCGCATAGCGTTTCATATCCAGCATGGAGAAGCCCTGGGTGCGCACCAGGTCCGGATCGCTCTCGGCCAGCATGCCCTGAATCACGTCCTCTTCACCGAGGTTCTGCCCATAGGCGGCGTTCAGCAAACTGGCCATGGCCGCGGCGCCGCAACTGAAGTCGGTGCGCTGTTCGACCAGATGAATGAAGCGCCGCTCCCGAATGCTGACGACAGACTTGAAAGCCAGTGCACCATTGGGCAGTGCGGCAAAGGGTTGGGGCGCCGCTGGCGCTGTTGCGGCCCAGCCGATCAGGCTGGCGGCCAGCAGGAAGAGCGGGAAGCGGAGCATGAAACCTCCAGGAGGGGGCTCGGGTGAGCCCCCTGCCATGACGGTGGTGGGATCAGGGCAACTGGCAGGTCGTGCAACCCGCCGCGATCGACAAGGCATTGTTTTGCTGGTTACCGCTGCCAGAGGCGATATTGATGCCGACATACCCGGAAAGCCCGTTGAGCGAGCTCTGGGCGGTGGCGCTGTTGACCACCGGCGATATCACGGGCTCGATGCCGCTGGCGGCAGCCGTCAAGGCCAGGCTGTCGGCTTCGAACAGTTCCAGGGCGGGGTAGTTGAAGGTTTCGTTGTAGTGCGAGTGCTGCTCCATGGATACCGAGGCTACAGCGGTCAGGGCGGTGGGGGAGGCGGCTACCGCGAAGTCGGTTTTTTGCTGGTTGAAATTGCCGGCTGCCAGGTTGAGGGCAATATTGCCGGCACTCTGATTGACCGAGTTGAGCAGGTCGGCCTGGTTGTAGGAGCCCGAATTGACCGCCGTGTTGTAATAGGCCTCCTGGGTGACATCGATGCTGGCCATTGCCGTGGCGTTGATGGGAATGCCCAGGACGAAAAAAGCATCAGCCGCGGACAGGGCGCCGGTGTTGGCTTGCTGGTTGATATCCCCCGCGACCATGTTGGCGGGCAGGCTGCCCGAGGCGTTGTTGATGGAGCCGGCCATGACCGCGCTGTTTTCCGTGCTCGAATTTCGAACGTAATTTCCATCGAGCATCTGGGTGTTCAGGATCACGGCAGAGGCCCCGGAGGCTCCGGAGTCATCGGCCAAGGCGGCGCTGGCCATACAGGCCGCGAGGCCGAAGGCCAGGGGCGTCAAGATGTAGTGTGCTTTCATAAGAGATCTCCTTACCGGTGTAACGGTTGGGTGTCTCAGGGTTGGTCCATGACCCTGATGCTCAGGTTGTTGGCGGTACGGTTGCCAACCCCGGCGCTCTGATTCAACTGCACCACACCACGGCTCGCGGTGAATGCTCGATCATCCACCTCGACAACCCGGACGCCACTCTGGGGTACCACTGCATCGGAGTTCAGGGTGGGGGCGGCATTCTGCAGAAGAATGCTGTCCTCCAAGGGTGCCGGCAGTGTGCCGAGCACCATGCGAAAGCTGTTGATGGCCTGGTTCGCCACGCCCGCGCTTTGATTGATGCCCTGCACCCCATGACCCTGGCCGAAGGACGCGCCTTCGATACGGGCCGAGGCATGGATACCCACCGATTCGCGGGCGACAGGGTCCAGGCTTTGCTGGAGCTGCAGGCCTGGGTTGCCGGCGGCGCCCACCGAGAGGACACGGGCATTGAGCTGCTGGATACCGGTTCCGGCGGCCTGGTTGAGCATGAGCTGGCCATTGACGCCTTGGCCACTGGCCTGGATCTGGGCCTCCATCCGGGGCGGCAAGGGTTGCGCCCAGGGCGCCGCAGCCGGTAGCAGCATCAGCAGCAAAATAGGGGGCATGCGTAGAAGGCGGGCGAGTGGCTGCCGGCAGACAGGAGTAGAAGTAAGCAGGCGGTTTGAACGGTGCATGGCAAGGCTCCATGAAATGCGTTCGAATTCTTGTTTACCAAACATTGATGCAGGAGCCGTGCCGACTTAGGTTTATTCTCATTGAATCAAAAGCTTGCCAATGGTTTTAAAAAAAGCCCGGCCCCAGCCGTATCAGCCATGCAACAGTCGAGTTGAGGCCGAAAAGCCCGATTTAGCGTCTGGAGGCCCAGGGCACGTGGCTTTGGGGGACTTTTGTCGCGCTGTATCCGCTTTGATACAGGAAGCGGCGGGAAGGTTTTTGGCGTTGTTTATAGCGGAACGAAACATGTTGGCCGAATTAACCAATCAACCCTGAGGTTGCCTAAAACCTCGGCGGGCTTGATGCGCGGCCAGGTTCGTCAACTGCTTGTGGGCATGCTGTCGCGCGCTGCAGACGCGATCTCTCATAAAGCGCAGCAGCTCGGCTCCGGGTGTGGAGGCTGCGGACGTCAGGCCGCTTGAACGAGCAATGGCGCGCGAGGAAAGGTAACGCGGAAAGACGCTGAGCTTGCAGTGTCGCATTCCCTCGTCTTTGCTGATCGGTGAGATGGCGTTTTGCTTTCGCCAGCAGCGACCCAGGGATGGTACGCATGACCACCTTGGACAGGATTTCCAGCGGATAGCTTCGATTCCCAAGGGAAGGTGGTCAGCAGTGAACTATGTAAGAGCAACGCTTCTGATCTGTGCCCTAGGCACCGCGAGTATTGGCCACGCCCAGGACTATGCGGCTTGGAAAACAGTAAACAAGGACGGAAGTTGGACGCTCATCGCGGAGAGCGCCGTCAAGGGCACCAAGCTGGTAGCGCTTGCCCCCAAGGACATCACCGACTTCTGTCCAGCCTACAGCCAGCTCGATGCGGATAAGCGTCTGCATTTCTGGGTCGGCTTGCTTTCGGCCATGGCCAAGCCAGAAAGCGGCTTCAAACCTGAAACGAAATACGTGGAACCGGACATCCTAGATGCCAATAAGCAGAACGTGGTGAGCCGTGGCCTGCTGCAAATTTCAATGGAGAGTGCCAACCAGAAAGCCTATGGCTGCGGCATCCAGCAGGCCGAGGATCTGCACCGGGTGGACGTCAACCTGAACTGCGCCGCTCGGATCATGCAACATTGGGTCGAGAAGGATGAGCGTGTCGCCGCCATGTCCAAGCCCGCCGTGGGCGCGGCGCGCTACTGGTCGGTGCTGCGCGCCTGGCGCGGGCACCTGGATGAAATAGCGGGTTTTACCAAGGGCATGCAAGTGTGCAAGCTATGAGCAAAACCTTTCTTTCCATCATTGGTGCCACAGTCCTGGCAATGGTGATTAGCACCTCAGTCACTGGCTGCTCCGGCTTGTTCGACAAGATAGCCGACACCTTGTTGGCCAATGAAGTGCGCTTTGATGATCGAGAAGCCCCTCGTACGGCTTACGTCATTTCGGCTTCTGCTGATGAAGTGCAATTGGTGGGCGGGCAAGGCAACGGTCTGAGTTGTAGCCTGCCGCCTGGCGCGCAGGCGTTGGCATTCAGCCGTGGGGACAAACAAGCGCCCATCGCGCTGCAAATGCGCCAAGCCTGCGCCTTCCATGACTACTGTTACCGCCACGGCAACGCTACCTACGGCTACAGCCAGGCCGACTGCGATTTCATGTTGCAGCAGCAGGCCTTTCGCTTGTGCAAATTCATCAATCCCCAAGAGACCGTTGGCACATGCGAGACCAATGCGCGCAAGGTCACCCTCGGTGTGCGCTTAGGCGGCTTCGGCAGCTTCAAGCATGCCCGCACGCTGGAAGACGAGAAGGCCTCAACTTTCCTGGAGTTCGACCCATACCCCGTGGGCGCCAATATCTATCGGGTAGTGCGCATTGCAGATGCTCCCCGGCAGTGGGTGCGCGATGGCTTGCTCCCAAAGGCGGCTTACCACTTCGACATCCGCCCATCAGGGAGCCTGGTGCATGTCCTGGGCTGGAAGCCTGACGGAGGCATGGTTTGCGATGGCTTCGAGTTGCCAGGCTCGTACGACGCCATCAACGGCCCGCCCATGGTGGTGCGTGATGCGTCTAATGGAGATGATTGGTTCGTGTGGTGGAAGCGCGGCAAATTGACCGCCACGAACGGTCGATTCGCGCTGCTGCCGCCGGGCCGGGCAACGCGCCAAGACTGGGGAACGGCTGGAGGCGGTTTTAAAACCCACGAACAAGACGGACAATGCGAACGCAAGGCGCTTTGGAGCAACCATGACGATGCCCCTGCCCCCGAGCCGCTGGCCTTCGTTACCCAAGACGTGGACCATGACTTTTCAGAGTTACACCCTACAAACGGGGCTGACACCCCGGGGCTGGTGCGCCTGATGGGCCTGAGTACCCATTCGTGCAACAGCAAGGACTTCTCGCCCTGCCTGGTGGACGTGGTGTTTGACACGGCTCTACGAGGCTTTCGCAAGGTGCCCAAGAGTCCCACCCTGTATCGCGCCATAGAGCGCAATTGCAGCAATGCAGGGCCAGACGGCCAGCCCCGGGATAGCTGCGACCGCTATCGAAATTATGTGGGCGCGCCATTCGTGGTCGCGCACGAAAGCCAGCCATCCCTGATCTGGATGCGCCGTGGTGCCGGCAACGGCGATGGTTATGAGACCGCTGCCACGGTGCGCCGCTACAGCATCGGCAAGACCCGCGCGGATCCAGCCATCGACCTTGGAGAGAGGGTGCTGACAGCGTTTCCCGAAACCTTGGAGCCGGCCTTCATTACCAATGCGACATCGGCCAGCCCGACCTTTATGAGCCTGGTGGCTGGCAAGGACGGATTCCAGCTGCATACGCAGACTGCGGCGCAAAAGGGTGGGCAGTCGTCATCGGCCACGCTGGCATGCTTGGGTAACGCCCATACCTCTTGGCTTCAGCGTCCCAGCTTCTTGGTGCAGGACCCACAAGATGCGGGCCGGAGCTACATAGTGTTCTCGCGTGTGCGGCTCAACGATGAACAAAACAAGGCCTTTGCGCAGGCTGCGGTGCTGGAAGTTGCCGTGGCCACACTCGCAAATGGGGCATGCTTTGGTGTTCAAGAGTCTAGCTTCCCTAAGTTCTTCGACGGCTTTGCCGCCGCGGATGAGCAGGCTGCAGCCGTTGCTCTTGCCGTTGCAGTTGCCGCCGGCAAGGGCCCCGGCGATGCCGGCATCGACTTGGCGAAGGAGGCTATCGGTCCCTATGCTGAGCGGGTGCGGGGCGGTCAGATGGTGCTGGCGGACGTGACCGGTGACTCTGTGCCGGATCTGCTGCAGATAGCCCTGATGCCTAGTGCACCCTTTTTTCGCGCCGGTTTATTGGTGGGCAGCATCGATGCTTCGGGCTTACGCTTTCGCAAGGGTAAGGGGTCGGAGTGAATATAAACTAATCACTCGACCAGTCCGAGGCGGTGCAATTCGTGAGCGGCGCGCCTTTCGATCAGGTGTTGGCCGCGCGAGGTTCTTTCGGTGCTGGGTCTCCCGGCTGCTGTCGGTCCTGGCCCCGTCAGCACTACAGGCTCTGGCCATCCCCCAGCCGCTCCACCAGGAACTCCACGGCCACTCGCACTTTCGGGATCTGGTAGCGCGTCTGCAGGTACAGCAGGTAGATGCCCGCCTGCTCGCCGCGACTGACCGACACCGGCTGGTCGAGCGTGATTTGCAGCAATTCGCCACGCTGCAGATAGCCCTTCAATCCCCATTCCGACAGCAACACCAGGCCACGATGCTTGCAAGCCATGGCGATCAGGCTGGCGCCATCGTTGCTGATAAAGGCCGGGGTGATGGGGATTTCGCGCCAGCCGTCGTCGTCCTGCCCCTGCCATTTGATCACCGTATTGGGGCCGCGATACATCAGCGCGCGATGGCCTTGCAACTCGTCCAGCGTGCGCGGTGTGCCCATTTGCGCCAGGTAGTGGGGCGAGGCCGCGAGGACGAAGCGGTTGGGGTCGAGCTTGCGCATCACCACGCGATCCTGCGGCTGGCGACCGCCGCGGATGGCGATATCGATCTGGTCGCGGCCGAGGTCCACCAGGGCGTCGCTCAGGTGCACATCTAGCACGATGTGCGGGTAGCGCTCACTGAAGTCCTGTAACACGGGCATTAGCAGCAGCTGACCATAACCGGGCATGGCGCTGATGCGCAGCGTGCCGCTGGGCGTGCTGCTGCGTTGCCCCACCAACTCTTCGGCATCGTTCAGTTGGGCGATGCCGGCGCGCACCTGTTCCAGGTAGAGCGCACCGATCTCGGTAAGTCGCACCGTGCGCGTCGTGCGGTGCAGCAACTCCACACCCAGTTCCGCCTCCAGGTCGGTAATGCGCCGCGAAATCGAGGACGCCGGTACGCCGAATGCCTTGGCGGCACGCGAGAAACTGAGGGTGTCCGCGACCTTGAGCAGGTACTGCATGGCGCGCAGCTTGTCCATGGCATGCCTCTGTCTAGCTAGATTCAATTATTGTCAATATGACAAAAGATTTTATCGAATACAGTGGATTTTGTCGCAGCCGGGGTTCCTCTAGGATGCATCCATCGCAAGTCCAAGCCGACGACAGAACAGAGGAAACCGAGATGACCACGATGCTCAAAGCCCAATACAGCGAACGCGGCCCTGTGCCGCAAAACGTGATCGAAGCGGTGCCCTTCGCTCGCCCCGTGCTGACCCAGGGCCAAGCCTTGGTGGCCGTGTTGGCCGCGCCCATCAACCCCAGCGACGTGCTGACGCTCACCGGCCAATACGGCATGCTCCCGCCGCTGCCGGCCGTGGGCGGCAGCGAAGGCGTGGGGCGCGTGATCGAGCTGGGTCCGGATACGCAAGGCCCGGCAGTGGGCCAGGCGGTGTTGCTGCCCGTCGGCGCCGGCACTTGGGCGACGCATGTGGTCGTGCCCGCCGCTCGCCTGATCCCGCTGCCGAACGAGGCCGACCCCAAGCAACTGGCCATGCTCACGGTGAACCCGCCCACGGCGTCGCTGCTGCTCAGCGACTTTGCCAGCCTGCAGCCGGGCGACTGGGTGATCCAGAACGGCGCGAACTCGGGCGTCGGCAGCTACGTGGTGCAGCTGGCCAAGCTGCGGGGTTTGAAGACCGTGAACGTCGTGCGTCGCGAATCGGCTGTGAGCGGCGTGCAGGCCCAAGGTGGCGACGTGGTTCTAGTCGACGGTGATGACCTGGCCGAACGCGTGAAGGCCGCCACCGGTGACGCGGCCATCAAGCTGGGCATCGACGCCGTTGGCGGCATGGCCAGCCTGCGGCTCGCCGCCAGCCTGGCCGAAGGCGCCACCATCGTGAACTATGGCGCGCTCAGCGGTGAGCCGTGCGCCGTGTCTCCGCGCGAACTGGTGTTCCGCGATATCACGCTCAAGGGCTTCTGGCTCGCACGCTGGTTCCGCACCACGGCGCAGCCCCAGCAGTTTGCGCTGCTCACAGAACTGGCTGGCCTGATCGCCGTCGGCACGCTCAGCACGCCGATCCAGGCCACCTACGATGTTTCGCAGATCAAGGAAGCCATCACTGCCGCCGCCGCGGGCGAGCGTCAGGGCAAGATCCTGATCACCCCGTCGCACGCCTGATCAAGGCGTTTTTCGTAGATGCCGTCTTGCGGCTCCGCGAACAAGGGGCCGTTTACAAGCCCAGATAAGCCTTGGCGAAATCAGGGGCAGCGGGTCTCGCCGAAGCGCCGCGGTGCGCACAGCGCACCCTACGGGGCCCCGTTCCGCCTTGTCCTATAGGTTTCATCGAGGCGCTTTTCGTAGGGCGGGTTTGCCGCGCAGACCTCCGGCCTGACAAGCCACGCTGCACCTTGCGCGCGGCGTAACCCGCCAAGGCGGAGACAGACAAATCTTTCGTGAAAATGCCCCGCAGATCTCGGTCGTATTGTCAGCTTCCGAGTCATTCGAGGATGCCCTTGGCCTTGGCGTCCTTGAGCCACAGGGGGAACTCTTCCATCAGCTTGGCGTAAAGCGCTTCCTCGCTGAGCTGGTCGAGACGGTCCAGGGCGAAGAAGTTGCAGTTGTCGACGACCCGGCCTGGCAGGTCGTCAAGCTTCTCGAAGATGCCATAGCCAGAGCCACCCAGCCCCACGAACTGCCAGAAGATCGGCAGCGATGCGGCGCGCTTGATCAGCTCGGTGATCTTTTTATTCTCCGACACGCCACCATCGCTGATAAACAGGATGTAAACCGGGGTCTTGTCGCCAGCGTTCTCGTAGTGCTCGATGACCATTTCCATGGCGCGCGGCTCGTGGTTGATGCGCGCACCCACCGGCCATGCGCGCCAGCCCTTCTGCTCCTTGTCGATGAAATCGGCGTAGTTGCCAGTATTCACCGAACCCAGGCGCACCGGCCGCTCACCGAAGGCCCAGCAGTCCAGTTCGCCGTCGTCGTCGAAGTGGATCGCCAGCGGCAGCAGGCGGTTGATGACTTCCTGGACATGGCCCTGCTTGTACTGGTTGGTCATGCTGCCCGAGGCATCGAGCACTATGCCTACGCGGGCGCGCACATCGGTAAGCTTGGCCTTTTCCAGGCTGATTTGAGCCTTCTTGGCCAGATTGACCAGGGCAGGGGCTTTTTCGGCCACCTTCTTCTCCAGGGATATCCGGGCGGGGGCGGCCGACGCTGGCGCGGCCGCGTCTACCTCGCCGCCGAAGTGGCGGACCAGCGCGTCCAGGCCTTCGTTGAAGCTCTGGAGCACGGCATTGATGCGCCACTCGCCGTTCTTGCGGTAGAGCTCGGCGAGCATCACGGCCTTCTCGGCATCGAATGGGGTGCCGGCGAATGCGCAGGTGGCGCGCACATCGGCGCCTTCCAGGACCTTGAGCGTACTGGGCTGGATGCGGCTCATGCTGCCCGCGCCATCGATGGCCGCGGTCAAAACGAGTTTGTCGATGCTGGCCGGTAGCTGCTCCAGGTCGAGGGAGAACGCCGTGGGCGATGCCAGGCGGACTGCGCCGCATGGCGACGACGGCTGGTTGAAGAAAATCATGTAGCGGTCGTCGGCCAGCTTGGCTTGTGCGTCAAGGCCGAAGCAGGCGAGATCGACAGTGAAGTCCGCGGCTATGTCGATTGCGACTGTGATGTTCAGGGAGGGAGCAAAGGAAGCAACTGCGATGCGTTGCCCTTGCGACAGGCTGGTCATGGACGTTCCTTGTGGTGGCCGGGAGGCAGCAGGATAGCGCATCCGAGCTAACCCCTCGCGTCGTTGGTCCCTCATGCGGGCTGCGGGGCTCGTCGGTCCATGCTGACGCAGGGCCCGCGGCCTTGTTGGCTCCGGTAAATGCCGCCTATGCTGCGGTGAACGCCGAATTTTCTGGCGTCATCTGCGCGGACGGACGTCGGTG
>DATDTH010000724.1:0-3795 GCA_035290985.1 Pseudomonas sp.
TCATCTGCGAGTGGCAGCCGACGCAACCGTTGGCGATATACACATCGCGGCCTTCCAGCTGTAGCGCGGTGTAGGGCTTGAGGCCCTCGACCGGCTCATTCACGGAGCTCTGGAAAAACAGCGGGACGATCTGCACCAGGCCGCCCAGGCTGACCGCGAGTACGACCAGCAGTGCCATGAGGCCGACGTTTTTCTCCACTACTTCATGGTTATTCATCAGTGAGCTCCCTCGACGACGAATTTCGCGGCGGCTTCATAGTCGGCCGGATTGGCGGCGCGCACGGTGCGCCAGGTGTTGTAGGCCATCAGCAGCATGCCGGTGAGGAAGATGGCGCCACCTATTACCCGCACCACGAAACCGGGGTGACTGGCTTCCAGGGCTTCGACGAAGGAGTAGGTGAGGGTGCCGTCGTCATTGACCGCGCGCCACATCAGGCCCTGGGCGATGCCGTTGACCCACATGGAGGCGATGTAGAGCACGGTGCCGATGGTCGCCAGCCAGAAGTGCGCGTTGATCAGGCCGACGCTGTGCATTTCCTTGCGGCCATAGACCTTGGGAATCAGGTGGTAGAGCGCGCCGATGGAAACCATGGCGACCCAGCCGAGGGCGCCGGCGTGTACGTGGCCGATGGTCCAGTCGGTGTAGTGGGACAGGGCGTTGACGGTCTTGATGGCCATCATCGGGCCTTCGAAGGTCGACATGCCGTAGAAGGCCAGGGACACCACCAGGAAGCGCAGGATCGGGTCGCTGCGCAGCTTATGCCAGGCGCCCGAGAGGGTCATCATGCCGTTGATCATGCCGCCCCAGCTCGGTGCGAGCAGAATCAGCGACATGGCCATGCCCAGGCTCTGGGCCCAGTCCGGCAGCGCGGTGTAGTGCAGGTGGTGCGGGCCGGCCCAGATGTACACCGCGATCAGTGCCCAGAAGTGCACGATGGACAGGCGATAGGAGTAGACCGGACGCCCGGCCTGCTTGGGCACGAAGTAGTACATCATCCCCAGGAAGCCGGCGGTGAGGAAGAAGCCCACGGCGTTGTGGCCGTACCACCATTGCACCATGGCATCGGTCGCACCGGCATACACCGAGTAGGACTTGGTCAGGCTGACCGGCAGTTCCAGGTTGTTCACCAGGTGCAGCAAGGCCACGGTGAGGATAAAGGCGCCGAAGAACCAGTTGCCCACGTAGATGTGCTTGACCGTACGCTTGGCCACGGTGCCGAAGAATACGATGGCGTAGCTGACCCAGACGATGGTGATCAGGATATCGATCGGCCATTCCAGCTCGGCGTATTCCTTGGAACTGGTGTAACCCAGCGGCAGGGTGATGGCGGCGAGCAGAATCACCAACTGCCAGCCCCAGAATGTGAAGGCGGCCAACTTGTCGGAAATCAGTCGCGTTCCGCTGGTGCGCTGTACCGCATAGTAGGACGTGGCGAACAGTGCGCAACCGCCGAAGGCGAAGATCACTGCGTTGGTATGCAGGGGGCGCAAGCGACCAAAGCTGGTCCAGGGCAAACCGAAGTTGAGTTCCGGCCAGACCAGTTGCGCGGCGATCAGGACGCCGAGCGCCATGCCGACTATCCCCCACACCACCGTCATAATGGCGAACTGGCGGACCACCTTGTAGTTGTAGGCGGTACTGGTTGTTGTGTTCATGTCTGGGTTTCCATCCACGGGTTACGGGCAGATTTCTTCTATGTTTAACGGTGATCCAGCCAGTCCGGTTTGGCTCGCCCCGATGGATCCAGCGCCATCCGGGTAGAGGGTGAGTCGTAGACTTGGCTAAATCATTCGAAAGCGAGGCAAGCATGCTTAAAGGACAAGACGCGGGTATTGACGGGGATCAATGCCCGTACGTAGGGCAGGGACAAGCCCAGGGCCCTTGGCTATGGAACTTACCGACCGGCCCGACCCTGAGCTGCCTGATCCTGGCCCACGGTGCCGGTGCGCCTATGGACAGCCTGTTCATGAGCGCAATGGCCGCACGCCTGGCCGCGCGGGGCGTGGCGGTGCTGCGGTTCGAGTTCGCCTACATGGCTCGACGGCGCGAGGAGGGTGGCAAACGGCCACCCAGCCCCCAGGCCCAGCTACTGACGGAGTGGCGTGAGCTCTATGGGCAGGTGCGACAGCAAGTCACAGGGCCCTTGGCCATAGGCGGCAAGTCCATGGGCGGGCGCATGGCCAGCCTGGTGGCCGATGAGCTGGGTGTCGATGCACTGGTCTGCCTGGGCTATCCCTTCCATGCCGTCGGCAAGGCGGAAAAACCGCGGGTGGCGCACCTGGCCGAGTTGCAGACGCCCACGCTGATCGTCCAGGGCGAGCGCGATGCCCTGGGCGACCGCCAGACCGTGGCGGCTTATGCATTGTCGGCGGCGATTCGCGTGCAGTGGCTGGCGGCGGCCGACCATGATCTCAAGCCCCTGAAGGTCTCGGGCTTCAGTCATGAGCAGCACCTGGACAGCGCGGCGGACGAGGTGTCGGCATTCCTGCTGCCGAGGCTGGACGGCCCCATAGTGCCGGCCTGAGCCGTCACTGGGTGGATACCTCCCGGTGCGCTCGCGCACCAACGACTCAGCGTGCCAGTTTGCTTGCCAGTGCTTGCTTGGCCGACAGCCACTCCTCGCGCACCAGGCTGAAACAGACCGAGTCGCGAATGCGCCCATCGCGCATGATCATATGGCTGCGCAGCACGCCTTCCTCCCTGGCGCCGAGCCGTGCGATGGCCGCGCGTGATTTCGCGTTCAAGGCATCGGTGAGCAACTCGACGCGATTCAAACCCCAGGTCTCGAACGCATGTTCGAGCAGCAGGTATTTGGCCGCGGTATTGACGCGGGTGCGTTGCCAACTGCTGCCGAGAAAGGTAAAGCCTATTTCGGCGCGCTTGTGCGCTGGATTGATGCAGCGAAAGCGGGTGCTGCCGGCGATGGCGCCGCTGGCCTTGTCGATAATGGCGAAGGCCAGTTCTTTCCCCGCGGCGAAGGCGTTGTCTGCGGCCAGCAGAAAGGCTTCCAGGTCGTTCGGGTGCGGAACCAGGGTGACGCCCAGCGTCCAGAGTTCACCGTCCCGGATGGCCTCGGCCAGGCCACGGGTGTGATCGGCCGAGAGGGGCTCGAGCCTGACGTTGTGTTCCTCGAGAACGACTTTCTGCAACTCCATGATGGGCATTCCCTGCGTTGAATAGTTACTTGGTGGGCGGAGCCGCGTCAGTCCGTTGCAGCCAGTTGCATGGGCTGGAACTGGACCCCGTTTCTGGTTTGTGGCTCCGCTGAGGGAGCAAAACCGAACTGCGAATAGACGGGCACCGCATAGAGCGAGGCGTTGACCGTGAAGCGTCCGGGGTTGCCCGCGGCCATGGCGTCGCCTTTAAGTCGTAGCCACAGTTTTTGGGCAATGCCCTGGCGATGAAAGTCGGGGTGCACGAAGAGATGGTGGATATGCTTTTGCTCGCGAAGGGCCGCCACACCGACCAGGGCGTTATCGATAAAGCCCGCGAGATAATTGAAATCGGGGGTCTTTATGCAGTCCGCGATGGCGGCTTGGCCGAGGCTGGACAGAAAAGCCTCGGTGCCCTCCATGGCCGGGCTGGCCAGAAAATAGTGCGCCAGGCTTTGAGCCAGCGCCGCAATGGACGCTGCGTCGCTTTCTTCGGCGGCGCGAATGCTGAGTGTTTCGTTCATGTACAAGGCTTCGAATAGATGGCGTGCTAGACCTTATCTTCGCCGTCTCGCGGCTCGGCGAGCAAGGTCTCTGTGCAGTGAGGATGTAGGGTGGACAGGGCGTCGCTACGCTCGGCGC
>DATDTH010000725.1:0-5580 GCA_035290985.1 Pseudomonas sp.
CCATCTGCGACCGCCGAAGATCGGCACCATAAAGGAGTAGAAGATCCGCAGCGTTGCGCCGGACAAGCCCGGCAGGGCCGCCAACCAGAACAACTGATCGTTGCTGAAGGTGAAGCCGATGCTGTTCAGGCGCACGGTCACCGCGCTCCAGACCATCCATACGGCAAAGGCCAGGAGCAACGCGGGGATCGAGATCCACAGGTTGCGGGTGGCGATCTGCTTGCCGACGCTGCCCCAGAAGTGCGGATCTTCCGGCCGCCAGTCGTGAATAACCGGCCCCTGGCTGGGCAGCCCGGTTACCGGGGGATTCTTGGTTGCGGACATGCTCATTCTCCTTCAAGCGGCAGGAAAGCAGGAGCCGTGGCCTTTTCGGAGACCAGGCCCATAACGGGAGTTTTGCGAACTTCGCTGAAGTACATCCAGATCAGGGAGACCCAGACCACGCCGTACATCAGCATGAAACTGGAGGAGCGCACGCCGGTGAGGTCGACCAGGGCACCGAACATGATTGGCAGAATGAAACCGCCGAGGCCGCCGGCCAGGCCGACGATGCCGGAGATGGCCCCCATGTTGTGCGGGTAGTCATCGGAGATGTACTTGAATACCGAGGCCTTGCCGAAGGCGAAGGCGATGCCGACGACAAACAGCAGCGCGGTGAAAGCCCAGGCGTTGAGCCCGATGCTGTAGGCCTGCGGGCCATTGACGGTCTGCACGACCAGCTCGGTCTGCGGGTAAGAGAGCAGGAACAGACACACCCAGCTCACCCACATCACCCACCAGGTCACGCTCTGCGCGCCCCACTTGTCCGACATCCAGCCCCCCATGGCGCGCAGCACGCCGCCCGGCAGGGAGAAGCAGGCGGCCAGCAAGGCAGCGCTCTGCAGGTTGAAACCGTATTCCTCGACGTAGTACTTGGTCATCCACAGGGCCAGGGCCACATAGCCGCCGAAGACGATCGAGTAGTACTGGCAGTAGCGCATCACCTTGGGATCTTTCAGGGTGCGCAGCTGAGCGGCCAGGGACACGTTGTTTTGCACCCGATGGCCCTTGTTCTCGTAGGTGCAGAACCAGAACAGCAAGGCGGTGATGAACATGATCGCCGAGTAGACCTTGGGCACCATCTGCCAGCTGGCCGCGGCGATGATCGCCGGCGCCACGAACTTGGTCACCGCGGCACCGGCGTTACCGGCCCCGAAGATGCCCATGGCGAAGCCCTGGTTCTGCTTCTCGAACCACTTGGCGACATAGGCGATGCCGACCGAGAAGGAACCGCCGGCCAGGCCGACGAACAGCCCCAGCACCAGGAAGTGCCAATAGGCCGTCGCCTGGCTGATCATGTAGATTGGCAGCACGCAGACCAGCATCAGCAGGAAGAACACGATGCGCCCACCGAACTTGTCGGTCAGCATGCCCAGCGGCAGGCGCACCAGCGAGCCGGTCAGGACCGGGGTGGCGGCCAGCAGGCCGAACTGGGTTTCGTTGAGTTGCAGTAATTCCTTGATCGGCACGCCGAGCACGGCGAACATCATCCAGATCATGAAACAGACAGTGAAGGCCAGGGTACTCATCCCCAGCACAAGCCCCTGTTGGACGCGCAGAGTAGTCATGGTGCACTCCTTAAGTTCGCTCGCCATAATTGCGCTTGCATGGCTGCACCTTAATGAGCACGGGCCGCTGAAACTTGACCCAGATCAACGCCCGCAACGGCCCCCAGGGCCCATGCTGGCGCCCTCTACCTCTTAAGGGGTATGCGGGGAACTTAAAATAAAGCTATATATTTCAATAAGTTAATTTTCAATCCAGGAGTTTCCCGTGCCGCTTCGTCAAGCCAAACTCTTTGGAGGTAGCCAGGCCTCGAACAGGTCGCCGCAGGGCCCTGCCCACGGACTCAGCCCATGCCCAGGGGGGTACTGAAGATGTTTCGCTGGCTGCGCAGCTCCCTGCCCGCCCGGGCCGGCCTGGCCGTGATCCTGATCGCCGTCCTGGCCTTGGCCAGCTCCCTGAGCGCCGGGCTGATCGCCTGGTTCAGCGAGGACGACGCCGCCGCCATCAACACCGCCGGTTCCCTGCGCATGGCGACCTATCACCTGAGCTGGAAGCTGGAAGCCGGCAGCGACCGCGCCACCGTCCAGGACCTGGCGGACAAACTGCACCAGCGTCTGGACAGCGGCGACCTCCAGGCCGTGCTGGAAAACGGCCCGGCCACGCCGCTGCGCGCGGCCTACCAGGACCTGCAACGACGCTGGCTCGAGACCCTGCGCCCGGCCCTGGATCGCGGCGACTACAAGACCTTCCAGGCGTCGGCGGACGACTTCGTAGCCCAGCTCAACCGCTTCGTCACCCTGTTGCAGCAGCAGAGCGAACAGAAACAGAGCTGGCAGCAGGCGATTCAGGGCATGGCCCTGTTCACCACCGTGATCATCCTGCTGGTGGGCATGTTCGAGCTGCAGAACAGCGTGATCGGTCCCCTGCAGGAACTGGTGAGCGCCACGGAGCGCTTTCGCGCCGGCGATCTGTCGGTGCGGGTCAATCACCGCTCCGAGGACGAGCTGGGCCAGTTCGCCCTGAACTTCAACGACATGGCCGAGGCCATCGAGGTCTCCCACCGCACCCTGGAAAGCCAGGTGCAACAGAAGACCCTGCGTCTGGTGCAGGCCAACGCCGCCCTGGAACTGCTCTACCAGAGCAGCCGCAGCCTGGCCAATCGCCTGGCCAATGCCGAGCGCCTGGACGAACTGATCAACAATTTCCAACAGCGACTGCCCGGCCTGCGCCTGACCCTCTGCCTGCAGGGCGATTCCCAGGCCCCCGCCGAACAACTGCTGGCCCTGCACGGCAGCCAGTCCCGGGAGATCTGCGCGCCCACCGACTGCGCCACCTGCGAACGGCAGAACAACCCGCGCCAGGCCAGCTTCAGCATCAGCAACCAGGGCAACGACCTGGGCGAACTCAAGGCCCACTACCTTGACGGGCACCGGCCCGAGGGCTGGGAGGCCCAACTGATCGAGGCCCTGGCCAACCTGATCGGCACCGCCCTGTCGCTCAAGCGCCAGCGGGAACAGGACCATCGCCTGCTGCTGCTGGACGAGCGCACCATCATCGCCCGCGAGCTGCACGACTCCCTGGCCCAGGCGCTGTCCTACATGAAACTGCAGGTCAGCCGGCTGCAGACCCTGATCCGCCGGGGCGAAAGCACGGAAACCCTGGAAGGGGTGACCAACGAACTGCGCGAGGGGCTGAACAACGCCTACCGCCAGTTGCGCGAGCTGCTGACCACCTTCCGCCTGCAGATCCAGGACGGCAGCCTGGACCAGGAACTCAAGGACACGGCCCTGGAGTTTTCCCAGCGCGGCGGCTTCGAGATGCAGTTGCATGTCGAGCGCCTGGTGTTCCAGCTTTCGGCCAGCGAGCAGATTCACCTGTTGCAGATCGCCCGCGAAGCGCTGTCCAATTGCGCCCGCCACGCCCAGGCCGAACACGCCTGGTTGCAGCTCAGGCAGGTCGGCGAGCAGGTCGAGCTGTGCATCGAGGACGATGGCTGCGGCTTTTCCCCTGGCCATGACCCCCGCCTGCACCACGGCCTGACCATCATGCAGGAGCGCGCGCGCAGCCTGCATGGGCAGTTCCGTATCGAAGCCCGCTCACCCCGAGGTACCCGTATGCACCTGCAGTTCCGTCCCGAATTTCTCGGACGCCAAGAAGAAGGAAGCGCCGCATGACCGCGCCCAGCCGCCACCGTATTCTGCTCGTCGACGATCATCCGATGATGCGTCGCGGCATGCGCCAGTTGCTCGAACTGGAGGACGACTTCGAGATAGTCGGCGAGGCCGGCGATGGCGTGGAAGCCCTGCAGCAGATCGAGCTGCTGCAACCGGCGCTGGTCCTGCTGGACAACAACATGCCGCTGATGAACGGCCTGGAGACCTTGCGGCGGCTGCGCGAGCTGCAGTTCAAGGGCAAGGTGCTGCTGTTCACCGTGTCCGACGCCGAAGACGACATCCGCGACGCCATGCGCCTGGATGCCGACGGCTACCTGCTCAAGGACATGGAACCGGAGTTGCTGATCCAGGCCATCCGCGATGCCCTGCACGGCGCCCTGGTCATCAGCCCGACCCTGACCCGGGTGCTGGCCCAGGCCCTGCGCTCGCCCCACGGCAGTTCGCAGATCGACCTGACCGACCGCGAACGCCAGGTGCTGAAGATGATCGCGGGCGGCAACAGCAACAAGGTCATCGGCCACAAGCTCGGCATCACCGAAGGCACGGTGAAGGTCCATGTGAAGAACCTGCTGCACAAGCTCGGCCTGCGCTCCCGGGTCGAAGCCGCGGTCTGGGCCATGGAACATATGCGCTGAGCCCTGATTTCCGCGGGTTCCACCTAGGCGGCCCCACCCGCCCTACGGCAAAACTTCGCCGAGGTTTTGTAGGATGGGTTGAGCGCAGCGATACCCATGCTGACAGCCAACCTGTCCACCCACGCCGTGCTCGCCGCGCGGCGTAACCCGACAATAGCGGCGTCTGGCTCGCGCGATTCGCTGTTTCCACCACCCTCACTCGTAGAGAAAACTGTCGTCCAGCTGTTCGGGCGCATCGATGGTCGACTGCAGGTCCTTGACCAGACCGTCGCTCAGACCGTAGATCCAGCCATGCACCACCAGGGGCTGACCGCGGCGCCAGGCGTTCTGCACTATGGTGGTGTGGCAGACGTTGCGCACCTGGCGCTGCACGTTCAGCTCGCATAGCAGGTTGACCTGGGCCTCGGGCTCCAGCCCGGTGAAACGTTCCAGGTTCTGGTGATAGAGCGCCTTGAGCGCACGCAACCAGTTGTCGATCAGGCCCAGCTCCTCGTGGCCCAGGGCCGCCCGCACCCCGCCGCAGCCATAGTGACCGCAGACGATGACCTGCTTGACCCGCAGGACATCCACGGCGTACTGCAGCACCGAAAGAAAATTCATGTCGGTGGCCACCACCATATTGGCCACGTTGCGGTGTACGAAGAGCTCGCCAGGCATCAGGCCGACCACCTCGTTGGCCGGCACCCGGCTGTCCGAGCAGCCTATCCAGAGAAACTCGGGGCGCTGCTGGCGGGCCAGGCGGGCGAAGAACTCCGGATCCCGGGCCCTGAGGGATTCGGCCCAGAAACGGTTGTTGGCCAGCAATTGTTCGATTTCCACCCGGGTCTCTCCTACGCGCGATCTGCTCTTTTTTTAGGGATAGCACGCTTGCCGCGCGCGCCCTCTTGTCCCAGATCAAAGTCCCGGTGTGAGGATGCAGGTCGCCGATTCGCCGATCGGCCGAGCAAACTTGATGACGATCAAGGAGCCGTTGGCGCAAGTGCTTATCGTCCGCCTCAACCTTCTCACCGTGGATGAGCCTGTATGAAACACCACATCGTCAGCCCCCTTGCCCTCGCCCTGCTCAGCCTCAGCGTCCCGCTGAGCGCCGCCGCAGAAGACTTCAGCCAGTTGTTCAGCGGCGGCAAGGCCATATTCGACGCCCGCTACCGCTACGAGCATGTCGACCAGGACAACGCCCTCAAGCACGCCAACGCCCAGACCCTGCGCACCCGCGTCGGCTTCCA
>DATDTH010000726.1:0-13531 GCA_035290985.1 Pseudomonas sp.
AGGGCCTGGAGGAAGCCATGACCCAGGCCCGGGGCGCCGGCGCGCACTACCTGCTGTATACCCGCTTTGCCGGTGCGGATGACCGTATCGGCACCGGCGACGAGTGGGCGGATCAGGAGGCGCTGGATCGCCTGGGTGTCGATCACAGCGTGATTCAGTTGATGCTGATCGAGACCAATACCCGCTACCTGGTGGATACTGCACGGATTCGCAGTCGTGGCGGCTTTCTGACGTTCTACGATAACAAGCCCGAAGCACTGATCGCCGAGCCGCTGCAGGATTATGCCCGGCGCCTGCTCGGGCTGAGCGATGAATAGGAGAGGCACATGAATGACCCGGTCGGCGACCTGCTGGCGCAGATTCCCAAATCCGACAAGAAAGGGCCGCCGCCGGTACACCTGTGGAATCCGGAGTTCTGCGGTGACATCGACATGCGCATCGCCCGGGACGGGACCTGGTTCTACCTGGGCACGCCCATCGGCCGCAAACCCATGGTGCGGCTGTTTTCCACCATCATGCGCCGCGATGGCGACGACTATTTCCTGATCACCCCGGTGGAAAAGGTCGGGATCAAGGTCGAGGACGCGCCTTTCGTGGCGGTCGGCCTGCAGGTCGAGGGGCAGGGCGAGGACCAGGTGCTGCGCTTCGTCACCAATGTCGAAGACGAGGTGGTCGCCGGAGCCGAGCATCCGCTGCGCGTCGAGCTCGATCCCCTGACCCAGGAGCCGTCGCCCTACGTGCATGTGCGGGCCAACCTCGAGGCGCTGATCCACCGCAACCAGTTCTATCAGCTGGTGGAGCTGGCGGTGGAGCGCGAAATCGACGGCCAGACCTGGCTGGGCGTCTGGAGTGGCGGGCAGTTCTTCCCCATAGCCCCGCAGCCTGCGTAGGGCGGATCGGGCGTCGCTACGCTCGGCGCGCAGTCCGGCGACCTGAATTCCACATTGGACTTCCCCTGGTGTACTGCCTTCGGCGAGTACACCCTACTTCTACGGTGGCGCGTTCACTGCGGGCAGCCGGCTTGCCGGTTGGCTAAAGGCGAGCTAGCGTCCTAGGTAATTCGAAACCTCGCGCATCGCGCTCTTTGTCTTTATTTGGCACCGCTTTCCCATTGCTTGAATTCGTAGGCTCATTGGGTAACAACCATGAAACCTTTGCTAGCAGGGATGTTTTGCATCAGTTTTAGTTGTCTGGCCACTGAGTCCTCGAGACTGGCCATCGATATCAAGGGCACCAGCCTCGCCGAGCTGATGAACCTGAAGATCACCTCCCTCTCGCGCAAGTCCCAGGCCCTGGACAAGGCGCCTGCCGCCGTCTATGTGCTGACCCAGGATGAAATCAGGCGCATGGGCGTCACCCATATCGCCGAGGCGCTGCGTTATGTGCCGGGGGTGGAGGTGGTTCGCCAGGAGGCCAATAAGTGGGCCATCAGCATTCGCGGCTTCAACTCCCGAACGTCCAACAAACTCTTGGTGATGATCGATGGCCGTAGCATCTACAGCCCCTTCTTCTTCGGCGTGCTCTGGGAAGAGAAAGACGTGGTGCTGGAGGACGTCGAACGCATCGAGGTGATCCGCGGCCCCGGCGGCACCACCTGGGGGGCGAACGCGGTGAACGGGGTGATCAATATCATCACCAAGGACAGCCGGGACACCCTGGGTGGTTTCGTCACCCTGGGGGCGGGGCTGGAGGAGCGCAGCCTGACCCAGTCCCGCTACGGCTGGCGGATCGACGAGCAGACCACGGCCCGGGTCTATGGCAAGTTCACCGAACGCGACGATGGCGGCAGTGTCCGGGGGCCCGCCACTTCCAACGTTACAGATGATGGCGCGCGCATGCGCCAGACCGGGTTTCGGCTCGACCGTCAGTCGCTGGAGCAGGGCCATCTGACGCTGCAAGGGGATCTCTACCAGGGCGATCTCGGCCCTCATTATCATGGGCTGACAGGCTTAGGGCAGGAGCACGACGGCGGCAATTTCAAGCTGGACTGGTCCTACTCGCCGACGGCCGGACGCGACCATGAGCTGCAACTCTATTATGACGACACCACCCTCGAGGTCACAGGGCTGAGCGATCGGCGCCATCTCTGGAGTTTCGATTACCAGGTGCGGCAGCGCTGGGAGAATCATGATGTGGTCGCTGGGGTCGGTTACCGGCGCGGCTCCGACAATATCGACATCCTTCCCAATGCCAACCCCCTCCTGTCGAGTGCGATGTTGCCGGAACAGCGTAACGAGGAGCTGAAAAGCGCCTTTATCCAGGATGACATCGCCTTTCTCGAGGACCGCCTGCACCTGGTGCTGGGCAGCAAATACGAGCGCAACGATTACTCCAACGAGGAGTGGCAGCCCAGCGTGCGCGGCTCCTATGCCTTCGATGAGGCCCTGCTCTGGGCCGCCTGGTCGCGCGCGGTCAGGACGCCGTCGCGGCTGGAACATGATCTGGCTTTCGGAGGTCGGCCATTGGGCGATCGGCTCAAGCCCGAGCAGGCGAGCGTCTTCGAGCTGGGCTGGCGCCAGCAATGGCAAGACAAATGGCACCTGGATATCGCCACCTACTGGGCCGAGTACGAGGACCTGTTCACCAATGAAGGGACCTTTCAGAACCAGATGCAGGGCGACGTCAAGGGCATAGAAACCTCCCTGAGTTACCAGGCCCGCAGCAACTGGTTGCTGCGCCTGAACCACAGCCATGCCGAGATGGACCTGTCGGTTTCTCCCGGCAGTCGCGCGCAGGGCGCGGACGAGACGACCGAGGGCAGCATGCCCCAGGACATGCTGCAGCTGATCTCCCTTTGGGACATCAATCCCCGTTGGCAGCTGAACACCTACCTGCGTTATGTGGATGACCTGCCCGGGCAGGATGTTCCCAGTTATTGGGCCGGCGATATCAGCCTGCTCTGGCGCCCTGCGCAGAAGACCCGTCTGCAACTGGTCGGTCGTCACCTGGGCCACTCCGAACGATACCAGTGGGGCTTCAGTCGGAGCACGGGCGTGACGGCGGTCGAACCGGACCTGGCCCTCTACCTGACCCAGGAGTTCTAGCCCATGGGCGCCTGGTCGGCACGCTCTTTATCCTGGTCCCTGGGCCTGGTGTTCGGGCTGAGCCTGAGCACCACCGCGACCCTCTCCGCCCAGGCGGTGGATGCCGCCTATCAGATCAAGGCTTCGTACATCTATAACTTCCTGCAGTTCGTGCATTTCCCCAAGGAGGCCTTGCACGGTGCCGGCACCCTGAATGTCTGCATTCTCGGCGAGGACAGGTTCGGCCCGGCACTGGACGAGATCGATGGCGCTACGACGCCCCAGGGGCAGTTGAAGGTCATGCGCCTGGGACGCTTCTCCACCAGTGCCGCCCTGGACAGCTGCAATGTGCTCTATCTGATCGATTCGGAACGCCAGGGCGTGGACTCGATCATGGCTCAGGTCAATGAGGCGCAGGTGCTAACCATAGGTGAGTTTTCGCCCTTTATCCGCTATGGAGGACTGATCGAGCTGTTCGAACAGCACGACATCATCCGTTTCCGCGTCAACGAGGCGTTGCTCAACAAGACCGCGTTCAAGATCGATGCCCAACTCGTGCAGCTAGGGGTGAAATGATATGGCGCCGTCCTCCGATGACAGGCAGCCCTGGTGGCGCAGAACCTCCCTGCGCCTGAAGTTGCAATTCAGCATCGTCGGCTACGCCTGCCTGGTGCTGCTGATCTGTGCCGTGTCCCTGACCTGGTTCGCCCACGGCTATTTCCACCAGAAAACCCAGCGCGACCTGCAGATGCTGGGCGAGGTCTTGGCCGACAACAGCCGGGCCGCCGTGACTTTCGACGACGCGTCCTCGGCGGCCAATATTCTGGCCGCGGCCAAAGGCAACCGCCATATCCGCATGGCGGTGATCCTGAGGGAAGGAAAGGTCTTCGCCGCCTATCCCGCAGGTATTGCGCTGGACGGCTTGGACGCGGCGCGGGGAGGCGAGGGCGTCTGGCTCGACAATGACCACTACCATGCCTCGGTGCCCATAGTGGTCGCCCGGGAAATCAAGGGACGATTGTTGCTGCAATCCGATCTGCAGGAGTGGGAAGAGGTCAAGAGCGATCTGTACCGGGTTTTTTTCGGCCTGTTCGCCGGGTTGTTGTTGCTGACGGGCATCGTCTCCTACTGGCTCAATATGCACATCACCCGCCCGCTAAGCGCCTTGTCGGCTTGGGCGACCCAGGTGTCCCAGGCCAAGGATTTCAATGCCCGGGCCTTGAAACACAACGACGACGAGGTCGGTACCCTGGTGGACAGCCTCAACACCATGTTGTCGGAACTGGCCAAGCAGGAGTCCATCCGCTCCTGGAATGAAATCCTGGAAACCGAGATCAGCGAGCGCAAGGAGGTCGAAAGGGACCTGATCGCCATGCGCAACCGGGCCGAGGCGGCCAACCAGGCCAAGAGCCAGTTCCTCGCCAATATGAGCCATGAACTGCGCACGCCACTGAACGCCATTATCGGCTACAGCGAAATGCTCCAGGACGTGATGACCGACGAGGAACTGGACCGGGAGGAGTTGGCCGGCGACGTCGACAAGATTCGCTCGGCCGGCAAGCACCTGCTGAGCCTGATCAACGACATTCTCGATCTGTCGAAGATCGAGGCCGGCAAGATGGACCTGAATATCGAGGCCTTCAATGTCGATGAGCTGATCCGGGACGTGATCGGCACCATCACGCCCCTGGCGGAGTCCCGGGGCAATGAGTTGCGCATCCAGGTCGCGGGCGAAATCGGCCTCGTCTACAGCGACGTGACCAAGATTCGCCAGATCCTGTTCAATCTGCTCAGCAACGCCGCGAAATTCACCCAGCAGGGAGTGATAGAGCTGACCTGTGCGCGGGAGCCTGGCGAGTCGGAGCAACAGGTGGTGTTCAGCGTGCATGACAGCGGGATCGGCATCAGCCAGGACAACCTGGAAGCCCTCTTCAAACCCTTCAGTCAGGCGGACGCCTCGACCACCCGTAAGTACGGGGGAACCGGCCTGGGGCTGGCGATCAGTCGCTCCTACGCGAAGATGCTGGGCGGCGATATCCAGGTGCACAGCGCGGTGGGCAAGGGCTCCACCTTCACCGTGCGCCTGCCCGTGCAGGTCGAGAAAAGCTGGGAGCTATTCGTCGGGATGGATGCCGTCTCCCATGGACAGTTCTGGTCGGCAGACAGCGCCATGGCGCTGGAACCGACCCGGCTGCTGCTGATCGATGATGAGGAGGCGGTCCACAACATCCTGCGTCATCAATTGTCCCGGCATGGCTATGAGGTCCATTCGGCCCTGTCCGGCAAGGAGGGGCTGGAGAAAGCCTTCGAAGCGCCTTTCGACCTGGTGGTGCTCGATATCATGATGCCGGAGATGGACGGTTGGCAGGTGCTGCAGCAGCTGAAAGCCGACCCCAGGACCCAGTCCCTGCCCGTGGTGCTCTACACCATAGTCGCCGACCAGGAGAAGGGCTATGCCCTGGGCGCGGATGATTACCTGGTCAAACCCATCAGCAAGAGCAAGCTGCTGGCGACCCTGAAACAGTACCGGCGTTCTGCCCATAACAAGGTCCTGTTGATCGATGATGACCCCCATACCCGCGAATTGATCGAGGCCTACCTGGTCGGTCTGGACTTCCAGCTGCTGGTGGCGGAAAACGGCCGCGCGGGGCTCGACCTGTTGCACCGGGAGCAGGGGGCGATGATCATCCTGCTGGACCTGATCATGCCGGTGATGAATGGCTTCGAGTTTATCGACGAGGTCCGCAAGCATCCGGAGTTCGCCAAGATTCCGCTTATCGTCATTTCCGCCCACGACCTCTCGAACAGCGAGCGCAGCCTGCTGCTGCAGCACACCCAGGTCATTCTCAAGAAGGGGGAATATGACCGGCAGGAGCTGATCGGCAATATCGAAAAAATCCTGGGTAATCATCTGGACGTGCGCAAGCGCGCAGGGGGCTGAAGCATGCCGCTGCTGCTGGTCGTCGAAGACAACGAAATGAATGCCGACATGCTGATGCGCCGGCTCAACCGCAAGGGTTTCCAGACCGCCTGGGCGGTGAATGGGCTGCAGGCGCTGGAAATGGTGGAGCAGTTGAAGCCGGCGCTGATTCTGATGGATCTGAGCTTGCCGGAGATGGATGGTTATCAAGCCGCGCGGATCATCAAGGGCGGCCCCCAAGGCCAGACGCCCATCATCGCCCTGACCGCCCATGCCTTGCTCGAGGATCAGCAGAAGGCCCTGGATGCGGGCTGTGACGACTATGAAACCAAACCCATCAATTTCCCACAGTTGCTGACCAAGATTAACGGTCACCTGGGTGAGCTTTATGAAAACTCAGAATAAGCAAACCGCGATCCTGATAGTCGATGACAGCCCGGTCAATTGCGAGTTGCTGGTCAAGCGCTTGCAGCGCCAGGGCTATCACTGCTCCCAGGCCTTCGGCGGCAAGCAGGCGCTCGAGATGATCGAGCGGGACACGCCGGACATGATATTGCTGGATATGGTGATGCCGGAAATGGATGGCCTCGAAGTCCTGCGCATCCTGCGCCAGACCCATAACTCCATCGGCCTGCCGGTGCTGATGGTGACGGCCCAGAACTCGGGCGAGGACGTGGTCTCCGCCTTTGCCGCGGGGGCGAACGACTATATCGAGAAACCCGTCGATTTCCCGGTGTTGCTGGCTCGGCTGCAGCACCACCTGGAGCACAAGCGCCTCGACGACGAGGTGAAAATCAGTCGGGCTCGCCTGGTGGAGCAAAACCGGTCGCTAGAGATGGGCAGCCAGTACAAGAACAACTTCCTGTCGTCCATGTCCCACGAATTGCGTACGCCGCTGAATGCCGTGCTCGGCTTTTCGGAGGTGTTGCTGGACGAAATACTGGGTCCCCTGAATGCCAAGCAGAAGCAGTACTGCCAGGAAATCTACAACAGCGGCGCCTACCTGCTGCTGATCATCAACGACTTGCTGGACCTGTCCAAGATCGAGGCCGGCAAGCTGGTGCTGGAGCCACAACCGACCGATGTATCCGCCCTGGTCAACGCCTCCATCGATCTGGTGGGGGAAAAGGCGCAGCGCGCAGGGATTCGCTTGATCAGTGACGTCGGCGAACACCTGCATCCCGTGGGGTGGGACCCGCTTCGGGTCAAGCAGATGCTGATCAATCTGCTCGGCAATGCGATCAAGTTCACCGAGTCAGGCAAGGAGGTCAGGTTGTCCGTTTCCAGCTGTGGTGCCGGTGAAATCAGGCTCTGCGTGGCGGACCAGGGCTGCGGTATCGCCCAGGAAGATCTTGCGCGGATTTTCCTGCCCTTCGAGCAGGCCGCCTCGTCCATGAAAAAACCCACGGCCGAAGGTACCGGGCTGGGTCTGGCCTTGGTGAGCAGCTTGGTGGCACTGCATGGTGGGCGTGTCGAAGCGGAAAGCGAAGTGGGCGTCGGCAGCCGTTTTATCCTGTACCTACCCGGACACACCGCGACGGTATGATCTTATGACTGGGCCACCCCTGCTGATTCTGGTCATCGAAGACGACAGGGCCAACCAGACCCTGGTCCGTGATGTGCTGGAGAACAGCGGCTACCGTTGCGAGGCCGTGAGTTCGGCGGAGGAGGGGCTGCTCCTGGCTGAGGTGCTCCATCCCGCGCTGATCCTGCTGGACATCAAGCTGCCCGGCATGGATGGCGTCACGGCGGCGCGCCAACTCAAGCATTCGCCTGCAACCCGGGGGATCAAGCTGATCGGCATGTCGGCGCACGCGATGGTCAATGAGGTCGCGCTGATCGAAACCGCCGATTTCGATTCCTTCATCACCAAGCCCTTCAGCTATAAGGCGTTGCTGAAGATGGTCCAGGCCGCGCTCGCTTCGCCGACAGAGGGCTAGCGCATTATCGGTTCATGGGGGCAAAGGCGGGGCGCCCGCTAGCTACGCAGGGTCGGCCGGAGCGCGGTCCCGTAGGGTGCGCTGTGCGCACCGCACCGCTTCGACCAGTCCGCGGCCCCGGATTGCGCCAAGGCGAAATTTTGATCTCTTGTCGCCGAGCCGCAAGGCGGTCTCCACGAAAAGGTTGCTTCGTACATAGCAACAGGGTATCGACGCAAAGCGCTTCCGGTCAGTTTGTCGGCGGGCGCTCGCCACGGCGGCGCAGCACTGCGGCATTCACCTCGGCAAGAAACGCCTTGTAGCTGATGGGCTTGCCGATATAGCCGTCGAAACCCGCGTCGAGCAGCGGCTTTCCTTCGCCGGCCCTGACCGAGGCGGTCACCGCGATGACCGGAATGTCCCGTGTCAGTGGGTCGGCTTTCAAGCGCCTGGTTACCTCGATCCCGTCCATGTCCGGCAGATGGAGGTCCATGAGGATGATGTCCGGCTGTTCCCTGCGGGCGCTGTCGAGGCCCTCCACGCCAGTCGTCGCCTCGAGGGCCAGATGGCCGGCGAAACCGAGAATTTCGACCGTCAGCAGCATATTGGTGGGTGAGTCTTCCACGACCAGGATTCGCCACATGCTGTTCTCCCAATGATCGGCCCCGGCGAGCGCTGCGCCGCCAGGCGGGTATGATTGAGGATTGCCAGGTGAGCGAAGAGGGCTCCGGCACTGTGATACAGCTGAGCTTAGTTGGCCTGGCGGTGGGCGTCTTAAAAGTCCTCGAATGGCCCGAGGGCTGCCGTTATGGCTGCATGCGCCATGGTTAATCCAGCGATGCCAAGCACCATCGATGATCAGGCGACTTACCGCGTGAGTGTTCTTCGACCAGCCGCTTCAGGTTGACGCGGCTGGCCGACCAGGCCTGCTTAGCCAATCTTCACGTTCATGGTGATGCGCGCGGTGAAGACCTTCACGCCACCCTCGTCGAATATATCGACCGGAACAACTTTATCCCCCGACGACGCCCAGTCGATTTCACTGCCGTCAGCGATCGCGTGGATGGCGGTTTTGGCTTTCGCCAGGTACTCGACAGTCATGCCTTTCGGAATCCAGCGAGCGCCGCTGGGAATGGATACCTCGGTCATCATGCCACCCGCGAGCTCTGCCGCGTTGCACAGTGCGATGGCGTGAACGGATGCCAGGTGATTGGTGATTTCCTTGCGAAAAGGCACCTTCACCTCAGCGCGACTGGGGGTCAGCACAGAAATTTCCGGATTGATGCTGCCGAAGTAGGGCGCCATTTGGCAGGCCATGGCGCTGAACGCGGAAGCGCCAACGCTTTGGTACATGCTGAGAGTCTGGTTCATGGAAGGTGATCTCTGGTTCAAGGGATAGTAGAAGGCATAACAGAATAGAATAGAATTCTGTTCTAGAACATTATTCTGGTTTGTATAGGCTGTCAACAGCTCGTGCACGCCCGTCGTTTGACTTACCATCTGTCTTTTTCTTGGACTGAAGAATGGAACCTGTTGATCTCCTTGAGCGCAGCTACCCAGGGCGTCGTGCCGAACCCAAGCGGCAGATCCTCCGGTGTGCTCTCGTGCTGTTCAACGCGCACGGCATAGACGCGACCACCATCGATACCATCCGGGCTGAAAGCCAGACGAGCGTGGGGTCGATCTATCACCATTTTGGGAACAAGGAAGGCGTAGTGGCCGCGCTGTACCTAGCGGCCCTGGACGATCAAGCGCGGCTGAGAGACCGCTACGTGAGCGGCGTCGGCTCGACCCAGGAATGGGTTCAGGCGCTGGTCCATAGCTACGTGGATTGGGTGGTTAGCCAGCCGGATTGGGCACGCTTTCAATACCAGGCTCGCTACGCCGTCGCTCAAAGTGCCTTTAGCGATCAGCTAAAGGAAGCCAATGCTGTCAGGAACGCTCAGATGAGGGAGTGGTTCAGCGACCCCGCTCACCGCGGAGATCTAAAAGACTTGCCGCGTGAGCTCATACCTTCGCTGATCATCGGCTCAGCCGAGAGTTATTGCCGTGCCTGGCTCTCGGGCAGGGTCAAGCAAAGTCCGCAGCTCTACAAGCAACAGCTTGCTGAAGCTGCGTGGCGGACTGTTGGGCATGACGGCTGAAAACGCCCCCGGTTCCACAACAACGTCTCGATTCATTCGTAGATAGCGAAGTTCGCTTTTGGCCCAACTGCTGCCCTCGACATTGGCGAGAGCTTATCCGGTTCCACGATTGGCGCTCCTTCAAATGAAAAAAGGCTCCCGAGGGAGCCTTTTCTTTAGTGCTTCACGTCATCACATGTTCGGGTAGGTCGGGCCGCCCGAGCCTTCCGGTGCCACCCAGGTGATGTTCTGCGACGGATCCTTGATGTCGCAGGTCTTGCAGTGCACGCAGTTCTGCGCGTTGATCTGGAAGCGTTTCTCGCCGTCTTCCTGGGTCACCACCTCGTACACGCCGGCCGGGCAGTAACGCTGCGCCGGCTCGTCGTACAACGGCAGGTTCTTGCCGATCGGAATGCTCGGGTCGGTGAGCTTCAGGTGACAGGGTTGTTCCTCTTCGTGGTTGGTGCTGGAGAGGAATACCGAGCTCAGTTTGTCGAAGCTGAGCTTGCCGTCCGGCTTCGGGTAATCGATCCGCGCTGCGTCGGCGGCCAGCTTCAGGCAGGCATGATCCGGCTTGGTGTCGTGCAGGGTGAAGGGGATCTTGCCGCCGAAGATATTCTGGTCGATGAAGTTGAACGCGCCACCGAACAGCGGGCCGTACTTGTGCAGCGCCGGGCCGAAGTTGCGGCTGCGGAACAGCTCGTCATACAGCCAGCTGGCCTTGAAGGCGTCGACATAGCTGTTCAGCACATCGCCGCCTTCCTGGCCGGCGAACAGGGCGTCGGCCACCGAATCGGCGGCCAGCATGCCGGACTTCATGGCGGTGTGGCTGCCCTTGATCTTGGCGAAGTTCAGGGTGCCCAGGTCGCAGCCGATCAGCGCGCCGCCGGCGAAGACCATCTTCGGCAGCGAGTTCAGGCCGCCCTTGCAGATGGCCCGGGCGCCGTAGCTGATGCGCTTGCCGCCTTCCAGGTACTGCTTGACCACCGGGTGGTGCTTGTAGCGCTGGAACTCGTCGAACGGCGAAAGGTGCGGGTTGCTGTAGGCCAGGTCGACGATCAGACCCACCACTACCTGGTTGTTTTCCAGGTGGTACAGGAAGGAACCGCCGGTATTTTCATTGTTCACCACATCCAGCGGCCAGCCGGCGGTGTGCAGCACCAGGCCTTGCTCGTGCTTGGCCGGGTCGACTTCCCAGATTTCCTTGAGGCCGATGCCGTAATGCTGGGCGTCGGCGTCGCTGTCCAGGTTGAAGCGCTTGATCAGCTGCTTGCCGATATGGCCGCGGCAGCCTTCGGCGAACAGGGTGTACTTGCCGCGCAGCTCCATGCCCGGGGTGTAATACCCCTCTTTCGGATGGCCTTCGCGGTCGACACCCAGGTCGCCGGTGAGGATGCCGCGCACCACGCCATTCTCGTCGATCAGGGCTTCCTGGGCGGCGAAGCCCGGGTAGATCTCCACGCCGAGGTTCTCGGCCTGCTGGGCCAGCCAGCGGCACAGGTTGCCCAGGGAGATGATGTAGTTGCCTTCGTTGTGCATGGTTTTCGGCACAAAGGCGTTGGGTACCTTGATCGCGCTTTCGGCGTTCTTCAGTACATAGATGTCGTCGCGCTTGACCGGCGTGTTCAGCGGGGCGCCAAGCGCCTGCCAGTCGGGGAAGAGTTCGTTCAGGGCACGCGGCTCGAATACGGCGCCGGAGAGGATGTGGGCGCCGACTTCGGAACCTTTTTCCACCACGCAGACGCTGATTTCCTTGCCCGCTTCGGCGGCTTTCTGTTTCAGTCGGCAGGCGGCGGACAAACCAGCTGGGCCGGCGCCGACGATGACGACGTCGAATTCCATAAATTCGCGTTCCACAGGCTATCTCCTACTCAGGGCTCTATTCGATCGATATTTTGTAATGAGGCTAGGCTCTTCCTTAAGCTGCGCGGGCGCATTATATCCAGACCCTCGAGCAGGTCCAATACAAACGTTTGTTTGAATTCCCGCGAAGCCTGATAGAATCAGTGCTCCATGGCTTATAGGCAGCTATTTTGCCTTATTGACCCGAATGGGTGTTGCGGTCAAGATACGGACGGTTTTGCGCTGGCCGTAGGGCAGAGCGTCGGTTCCGGCTGACGTGCAATACCGGCCAGGTTCGCCTTGGCGACATATTTTATTCACCGGAGAGTAACGAGGAATCCATGAAGGTTCTTGTAGCTGTCAAACGAGTAGTTGACTACAACGTCAAAGTCCGCGTCAAAGCGGACAACTCCGGCGTTGATCTCGCCAACGTCAAGATGTCGATGAACCCCTTCTGCGAAATCGCCGTGGAAGAGGCGGTGCGCCTGAAAGAGAAGGGCGTCGCCACCGAGATCGTCGTCGTCTCCATTGGCCCGGGCACTGCTCAGGAGCAGCTGCGTACCGCTCTGGCCCTGGGTGCCGATCGCGCCATTCTGGTCGAATCCGCCGACGAGCTGAATTCCCTGGCCGTGGCCAAGCTGCTCAAGGCCGTGGTCGACAAGGAACAGCCTCAGTTGGTGATCCTGGGTAAACAGGCCATCGACAGCGACAACAACCAGACCGGCCAGATGCTCGCCGCACTGACCGGTTACGCCCAGGGTACTTTCGCCTCCAAGGTCGAAGTGGCCGGTGACAAGGTCAATGTGACCCGTGAAATCGACGGCGGTTTGCAGACGGTCGCGCTGGCCCTTCCGGCCATCGTCACCACTGACCTGCGCCTGAACGAGCCGCGTTACGCGTCGCTGCCGAACATCATGAAGGCCAAGAAGAAGCCGCTGGAAGTCATCACCCCGGATGCCCTGGGTGTCTCCACCACTTCCACCGTCAAGACCCTGAAAGTCGAAGCGCCGGCCTCGCGCAGCGCCGGCATCAAGGTCAAGTCCGTGGCTGAACTGGTCGAGAAACTGAAGAACGAGGCGAAGGTAATCTAAATGACTATCTTGGTGATTGCTGAAAACTCCAACGCCGCTTTGGCGCCGGCGACCCTGAACACCGTGGCCGCCGCGGCCAAGATCGGTGGCGACATCCACGTGCTGGTTGCCGGTCAAGGCGTTGGTGCCGTGGCCGAAGCCGCCGCGAAAATCGCCGGCGTGAGCAAGGTGCTGGTGGCGGACAACGCCGCCTATGCCCATCAACTGCCGGAAAACGTCGCGCCGCTGATCGCCGGCCTGGGTCAGGCCTACAGCCACATCCTGGCCAGCGCGACCTCCAACGGCAAGAACATCCTGCCGCGCGTCGCCGCGCAGCTGGACGTCGACCAGATCTCCGAGATCATCGCGGTCGAAAGCGCCGACACCTTCAAGCGTCCGATCTATGCCGGTAACGCCATCGCTACCGTACAGTCTTCGGCTGCCGTCAAGGTGATCACTGTGCGTAGCACCGGTTTCGATCCGGTTGCTGCCGAAGGCGGTAGTGCTGCCGTTGAAGCCGTGGCTGTTGGCGGCGACGCCGGCAAGTCGGCTTTCGTCGGCGAAGAGCTGGCCAAGTCCGATCGTCCAGAGCTGACCGCTGCCAAGATCGTCGTTTCCTGCGGTCGCGGCATGC
>DATDTH010000727.1:0-2734 GCA_035290985.1 Pseudomonas sp.
GGTAGCCGCCCAGCAGCTCCAGGCCCTTGCGCAGGTCCTTGAGTAGCGCTTCGCGCAGGCCTTGCAGGCGCGCTTGCCCGTCCAGGTCCTGGGGGGTGCCGCTCCAGGCCAGTTGCTCGGCCACTTCCCCGGCCCGTTGCCATTCGTGGCCCTGCTCGCCGTGGCGCAACAGGACGAATACCAGCACGTCGGTCCAGGTCAGCTCGAGGAAGTTGCGGATGATTGCCGGCGGCTCGCGGTTGGTCAGGGCCTGGGCGATCAGCTTGACGGCCTGCTGGCGGGCGGCGAGCAGCTTGTCGCGACCTTTCGCCGCTTCCACGGCCCGGCGCTCGCGCAGTTCGACCTTGTGCCTGAGGGTGTCGGTGAATTCGCCGAACTCCTGCAGCAGGTCGTCGAACAGTTGCAGCTCGCCGCTGAAACCCTGGATCACCTGTTCCACCACCCACTGGGTTTTCGCCAGCAGGCCACGTTCGTCCTCTTCGCTGCCGTAGAGCACGCCGGCCTGGGCCATGGCGTTGAGCAGGCGCCGCGCGGGGTGATGGTGTTGGGTGAAGAGCGCCTTGTCCTGCAGGGCAATCCGCAGGTAGGGCGTGTGCAGGTGGGAGAGCACGGTCTTGCAGCTGTCCGGCAGGTTCTCATCGTCGAGGATAAAGTCGAACAGCATGCCCACCAGGTCGATGACATCCGCCTCCTGGTTGGACAGCTTATGTTGTCCGGGCTGGGTGCTGTGGGTTTCCAGCTGCTGTTGCAGGTCGGACTTCAGCGCCTCTACCGGTTGCGCCCGGTGCAGGCGCTGGGCGAGTTCCTGGCCGGACTGTGCCTGCAGGCGGCTCAGCGCGCTCAGCAACTCAGTGACGCTGTAAGTGCAGGTCGCATCCCGGGGTGCAAAGCTGGCGATGCTGCGGGTGCCGCCCAGCAGTGGGGCATCGACATCCCGCTCGCGGTGCTCACCGAGCAGGGTGGCCAGGCCGCTGAACAGCGCACCGGGGTCGCTGGGGGGCGGTCCGCCAAGGTCGGCTGGCCCTGTCCCGGGGGCCGGGCCTGTGATCGGGCCCGACTGGCCGCGCGGGGTTTCCCGCCCTGTGCCTGGTTCGGGGGGCGTGGCTGGGGTGGGGCGTGGATTCGCGGCGAGCTTGGGGCTGTATTTCAGGTTGGGCAGGACATCGGCTTCGATCAGTCGCTGATTCAGGGCCTCGTAGATGCGATCGAGTCCTTGCATTACATGCCGGTCGAACAGCATATAAAGGATGGCTTTGATCCGCAGCGGGAAGGGGCTGGTTGCCAGGGCTTCGCGAAAGGGCTGGGCGATGGCCAGCGGACCGAAGGGGTTGGCGTCTTCGTCCAGCTTCTGGCCGTTGTTCAGCAGCGCCAGGCGCTGCTCCAGGGCGAACAGTGGCTGGGCGCAGCGGGCCTTGACGCGGTTGACCATATTGATGACCTGCAAGCTCTCCTCATAATCCTCGTTCTGCACCAGGGACAGCTGTTCGGCATCCAGTTCCTGGGCGGTTGCGGGTGGAGGGTTCTTGCCGTCGAGGCAGTCGGAAAAATTCTGGGCGATTCGTTGATGATAGGCCCGTTCGATCTGCGGGCGGCGCCTACGGATCTCACGCATATTGTCGAAGAACAGCGTCTGCACCTGGTTGTTTTCCGCTTTCTCGGCGCATTCGAAGAGGGTGTCGTCGACCTGGGCGAAAACGCCGGTGAGGTGTTCGGCCAGGCGATTCATCGCCAGCTTGCGGCACGCGAGCACCAGGCCGCCGAAGCGTGGCTGGATGCCTCGACTGGCCAGCGTGTGCGGCGGCTTGGGGGGCTGCGGCGGGTCCTGGGTACTCATGGACTGTCCTGGCTTCACCTTGCGGCAAGCGCATCCTGCTGCGATCACAATTGAATGAAACATATAGCAGCTATCGCTCGGCTGCAAAGCATTGTCTTAATTGCACTTTAGGGGTTGACAGGGGCGCTTGGAAACGTAGAATAGCGCGCCTCAGATACGGGAATGGATCAAACCAAACCGGTCGCTGAGATGGAAGGCAGTTGTTCCGCGATAGCTCAGTTGGTAGAGCAAGTGACTGTTAATCACTGGGTCCCTGGTTCGAGTCCAGGTCGTGGAGCCATCTTCCAATCGGGGTATAGCGCAGCCCGGTAGCGCGCCTGCTTTGGGAGCAGGATGTCAGGAGTTCAAATCCCCTTACCCCGACCATTTATGGGTCGTTAGCTCAGTTGGTAGAGCAGTTGGCTTTTAACCAATTGGTCGTAGGTTCGAATCCCACACGACCCACCATTTTCTGCTCTGGTTGTTGCAGAGTTGAATCTTAAGGTTCAGATGGTTCTGCCATCGAGACCTAGAAAAAAACGCCCCTCGGGGCGTTTTTTTTTGGTCTTTTTTTATGTGCTTGCTTGCGGCATGTGCCAGCTCTGGCGCTATCGCCAGCAAGCTGGCTCCTACGACATGCGCCGAGGGGATGTTGCCCCGCATCGCGCACCCTTTTTATGTAGGAGCGAGCTTGCTCGCGAATCGTTGCTAGTGCAGCTTCAAGCGCGGTTCGGTGCCGCGGCCGATGCGATCGCTGAGCATCAGCATCAGGGTGCGGAACAGGCCGTACAGCGCCATCTGGTGCATGCGGTAGAGCGAGACGTAGAACATCCGCGCCAGCCAGCCTTCCAGCATCACGCTGCCGGTCAGATTGCCCATCAGGTTGCCGATGGCCGAAAAGGTCGACAGCGAGATCAGCGA
>DATDTH010000728.1:0-5102 GCA_035290985.1 Pseudomonas sp.
TCGCCCTTGCCGCCCTGTCGCTGTTGCTGCTGGCCTGTCAGCACAATCCGCCCGCTGCGCCCGCGCCCATCGACCCCTTGGCCGAGGCCTTCCAGGCCCTGGACCAGCGCCTGGCCCAGGGCCAGCTGGGCGACGCCCAGATCCAGTTGCAGGACCTGCAGCAGCGCGCGCCCAGGGACAGCCGCCTCGATACCTACCGCCGGCAACTGGCCGAAGCCTACCTGCGTCAGGGCGAGACGCTGCTGCAGCGGGGCGAACGCAAGGCCGCGGCCCGCGCCTTCAGCCAGGCGCGCCTGTGGCTGCCGGCTCCGGCGGCCAGCCAGGCCGAACGCCCGGCCAGACGTTCCGCGGCGGTCAGCACCGCGGCTGCCAAGCCCGCGCCCCCAGCGGTCGTCGCTCCGGTCAGGGCCCGGGTGATCGACCCGCGCAAGGCCAGCAACGCCATCGCCCTGCCGATGCTCGATGCCCGTGACAATAAAAGCCTGCGCAGCCTGCTCGATGGGGTCGCCGCCGACGTGGTGCGCTTCCACTGCGCGGTGCATATCGAGGTGCGCCAGGCCAAGGATGTGCCCTGGGTTTCCGCCCTGCTCTCGGCCCGGGTGAAGAAGCTGCAGCCCGGCTTTATCCTGGCCCTGAGTTCCAAAATCGACCCAGCCAGGCCGCCCCGGCTATTGCTCAGCCCCGCCCTTTAGTCCCGCGCTGCTGGCCACCCGAGTCGGCTTGACGGGGTGCCGCGCTGGCAACTCCAGTGCCGCAAGGCCGGCCACCCATCGAGGGCCAGGACCCTGCTGCGCCTGGCCCCATGGCAAAACCGCACTATCGTTATTCCTGAACAATCTTTGAAAAGCTAAATAATTGCTAAGTGAGTCTAAATTGCCAGGCTAAAATGCCCGCCCGGCTCACCGCCCCCGCTTTTTAAACCGCGCCCCACAAAGGTAAAGGTACCCCACCAGGTAAAAGGTTCGCTTCGTGATCGAGTTTCAGAACGTCCACAAGACCTACCCCGTCGGCGGGCGGGATATTCCGGCCCTGCACCCCACCAGCCTGCGCATTGACCAAGGCCAGGTCTTCGGCCTGATCGGCCATTCGGGCGCCGGCAAGAGCACCCTGCTGCGCCTGATCAACCGCCTGGAGCCGGCCAGTGGCGGACGCATCTTGGTCGACGGCGAAGACGTCACCGCCCTGGATGCCGCCGGCCTGCGGCGCTTTCGCCAGCGCGTCGGAATGATTTTCCAGCACTTCAATCTGCTCGCCTCCAAGACGGTCGCCGACAATGTCGCCCTGCCGCTCAAGCTGGCCGGCGAGCTGTCGCGTCCGGCAATCCAGCAGCGGGTGAGCGAACTGCTGGCCCGTGTCGGCCTGAGCGAGCATGCGCGCAAATACCCGGCCCAGCTCTCCGGCGGGCAGAAGCAGCGGGTCGGCATCGCCCGCGCCCTGGCGACCCAGCCGAAGATCCTGCTCTGCGACGAGGCCACCAGCGCCCTGGACCCACAGACCACCGCCCAGGTGCTGCAGCTGCTGGCCGAGATCAACCGCGAGCTGAACCTGACCATAGTACTGATCACCCACGAGATGGACGTGATCCGCCGCGTCTGCGACCGGGTGGCGGTGATGGACGGCGGTCATATAGTCGAGCAGGGGCCGGTGACCGAGGTCTTCCTGCACCCGCAGCACCCGACCACCAGGCGCTTCGTCCAGGAAGACGAGCGGATCGACGAGGGTGAGCAGCGGGACGATTTCGCCCATGTGCCCGGCCGCATCCTGCGCCTGACCTTCCAGGGCGAGGCCACCTATGCACCGCTGCTCGGCACCGTGGCCCGGGACACCGGCGTCGACTACAGCATCCTCGCCGGGCGTATCGACCGGATCAAGGACAGCCCCTATGGCCAGCTGACCCTGGCCCTGACCGGCGGCGATTTCGCCGCGGCCCTGGCGCGCTTCGACGCCGCCGATGTGCATGTAGAGGTGCTGCGGTGATGGACAGCCTGTTACCCAACGTCGATTGGCCGGAAATCTGGCAAGCCAGCCTGGACACCCTGAGCATGCTCGGCGGCTCGCTGCTGTTCACCGTATTGCTCGGCTTGCCCCTGGGCGTGCTGCTGTTTCTCACCGGCCCGCGGCAGATGCTCGAACAGCAGGCTCTCTACGGGGTGCTGGCGCTGTTGGTCAACGTGCTGCGCTCGGTGCCCTTCGTGATCCTGTTGATCTTGATGATCCCGGCCACCGTGCTGATCACCGGCACCTCCCTGGGCGTGGCGGGGGCCATCCCGCCCCTGGTGGTGGGGGCGACGCCCTTCTTCGCCCGGCTGGTGGAAACCGCCTTGCGCGAAGTGGATCGCGGCATCATCGAGGCGACCCAGGCGATGGGTGCGACGACCCGCCAGATCGTGGTCAACGCCCTGCTACCCGAGGCCCTGCCGGGCATCTGCGCGGCCATCACGGTCACCGCCATCACCCTGGTGTCCTACACCGCCATGTCCGGCTTGATCGGCGGCGGCGGCCTGGGTGACCTGGCCGTACGCTATGGCTACCAGCGCTACCAGCCCGACGTGATGCTGGTCACAGTGGTTTTGCTGCTGGTGCTGGTCCAGATTCTGCAAACCGCTGGCGACAAGCTGGTGGTGCATTTTTCCCGTAAATAGAACAGCGGGCGACCGGCTACCCGCCAGACCCTGCGCCACCTCCCACAAGGAACTGCATGATGAAAAAACTGCTCGCCGCTCTTGCCGCCGTCGCGGCCTTTTCCGCCCAGGCGCAAAGCCTGGACATCGCCGCCACCGCCGTGCCCCACGCGGAAATCCTCGAGTTCGTGAAACCGGCCCTGGCCAAGGACGGCGTGGAGCTGAACATCAAGGTGTTCACCGACTACGTGCAGCCGAACGTCCAGGTCGCCGAGAAGCGCCTGGATGGCAACTTCTTCCAGCACCAGCCCTACCTGGATGAGTTCAACAAGAGCCGTGGCACCGCGCTGACCAGCGTCGCCGGCGTGCATGTCGAACCCTTCGGCGCCTACTCCAGCAAGATCAAGAGCCTGGCCGAACTGCCCGAAGGCGCCAATGTGGTGATCCCGAACGATGCCACCAACGGCGGCCGTGCCCTGCTGCTGCTGCAAAAAGCCGGGGTGATCACCCTCAAGGACGCGAGCAATATCCTCGCCACCCCCAAGGACATCGCCAGCAACCCCAAGTCGATCAAGGTCCGTGAGCTGGAGGCCGCCACCCTGCCGCGCGTGCTGAACCAGGTCGACCTGGCGCTGATCAACACCAACTACGCCCTGGAAGCCAAGCTCAACCCGACCCAAGACGCCCTGGTGATCGAGGGCAGCGACTCGCCTTACGTCAACATCCTGGTCGCCCGCCCGGACAACCAGACCTCCGAGGCCATGCAGAAGCTGGCCAAGGCCCTGAACAGCCCGGAAGTGAAAGCCTTTATCCTGGAGAAATACCAGGGCGCGGTGGTGCCGGCCTTCTAAGCCGACCCCGCACCCCAAAAGCCCGCCTCGCGCGGGCTTTTTTATGCCGGCTGTCGCACCGGCAGGGCTAGAGCATTTTCGCCTTATCTTTGTCCGCCGTTTCGACCTCAGCATCGAGGATCGCCAGCAAGCTGGCTCCTACACCAAGGCGCTTTTCGTAGGGTGGCGTTAGCCGCGCAGAAAGCCGGCCTGGCAAACCACGCCACGGCCGCCGCGCGGCGTAACCCACGCGGAAGGGCACTCAAATGCAGGCAGACCTTTCCCGAAAATGCTCTAGGCTCAGCCCTTTTCCTTGAACAGTCCCGGCAATTGGGCGGCGAGTTTTTCGTTGTTGATCGGCGCGCGGATAAAACCGCGCTGGGTGCCATCCGGGCCGATCAGCACCAGGTTGCCGCTGTGGTCGACCGTGTAGTTTTCCTTACTGGTATCGGCCGGGATAAAGGGAATGCTCACCCCATTGGCCAGCTTCTGGATCAAGGCTTCCTCGCCGGTCAGACCCTGGAAACCTGCATCGAAATAGCTCAGGTACTGCTTGAGCTGTTGCGGCGTGTCGCGGTGCGGGTCGACGCTGACCAGGATCATCCGCAGCTGGGCCTGGGTCTCGGGCGGCAGCTGGGTCTTGAGCTGGCGCAGCTGGGCGAGGGTGGTCGGGCAGATGTCCGGGCAGAAGGTGTAGCCGAAAAACAGCAGGCTCCATTGACCCTTGAGCTGGTTCACCGCCACCGGCTGGCCATCCTGATCGACCAGGCTCAACTCGGGCAGCTCGCGGCTTTTTGGCAGCAGTACGATACCGGCATCGAGCAGGGCGGTGGGATCGCCCTGGCCCTGGCTGTTGAGGACCTTGTGCACGGTCAGGCCCAGCACCAGGGCGACTATGCCCAGCAGGACGAAAACGGTTATGTGGGTACGGGTCATAGGCTCGCTAACTTAAAGGTTCAACAGCAGGTAATGGTCCAGGAGCAGGGCGATAAACAACAGGAACAGGTACCAGATACTGTACTTGAAGGTGTTGATCGCCGCGTGCGGCCGGCTGTCACGGTACAGCACCCAGGCCCAGTGCAGGAAGCGCCCGCCCAAGCCGAGGGCACAGACCAGGTACAACGGCCCGCTCATATGGATGACATAGGGCATCAGGCTGATGGCCAGCAGGATGCAGGTGTAGAGCAGGATATGCACCTTGGTGTAGTGCTCGCCGTGGGTCACCGGCAGCATGGGGATATCGGCCTTGGCGTATTCCTCCTTGCGGTGGATGGCCAGGGCCCAGAAGTGCGGCGGCGTCCAGGCGAAGATGATCAGCACCAGCAGCAGCGGCTCGGCGCTCAGGTGCCCGGTCACCGCTACCCAGCCGAGCAGCGGCGGTGCGGCGCCGGCCAGGCCGCCGATCACGATGTTCTGCGGCGTGGCGCGATTGAGAAAGCCTGTGTAGAGCACCGCGTAGCCGAGCAGCGAGGCCAGGGTCAGCCAGGCGGTCAGCGGGTTGGTGAAGGCCAGCAGCAGGACCAGTCCGGCGATCGCCAGCAGCCCGGCAAACCCCAGGGCGGCGGCCGGCGAGACCCGGCCCTCGGCCAGCGGCCGCTTGTGGGTGCGCGCCATCAGGGCGTCGATGCGCCGGTCCACCACATGGTTGACC
>DATDTH010000729.1:0-3776 GCA_035290985.1 Pseudomonas sp.
CTTTCTGGAGCGGGGGTGCGGGTCACGGCGGGGCTTTCCTCAGGCTGAACACTGCAAAATTCCGACAAGCAGGGCTTAGACCACCGAACGCGCCCAGAGGTAACAAATGCTCAATAAACAGGCAAGGAAAAGCCGCCCGAAGGCGGCTCTGACTGTCGCAGACCCGTAAAAAGGGCGCGCAGGTAGTTTTAGGCCTGGGGGCGCATATGCGGGAACAAAATGACATCACGGATCGACGGCGCATTGGTCAGCAGCATCACCAGGCGATCGATGCCGATGCCCTCACCGGCGGTCGGCGGCATGCCGTATTCCAGGGCCCGGACGAAGTCCGCATCATAGTGCATGGCTTCGTCGTCGCCGGCGTCCTTGTCGGCCACCTGGGCGTGGAAGCGCTCGGCCTGGTCTTCCGCGTCGTTCAACTCGGAGTAGGCGTTGGCGATTTCACGGCCGCCGATAAACAGCTCGAAACGGTCGGTGACGCTCGGGTCATCGTCGTTGCGCCGGGCCAGGGGCGAGACCTCGAAGGGGTACTGGGTGATGAAGTGCGGCTGCTCCAGCTTGTGCTCGACCAGCTCTTCGAAAATCATCACCTGCAGCTTGCCCAGACCCTCGAAGCCGAGCACCTTGGCGCCCGCTTGCTTGGCGATGGCGCGGGCTTTGTCGATATCCTGCAAATCGGCGGCGGTCAGTTCCGGGTTGTACTTGAGGATCGAGTCGAACACCGACAGGCGCACGAAGGGTTCGCCGAAGTGGAACACCTTGTCACCGTAAGGCACGTCGGTAGTCCCCAGAACAAGCTGGGCCAGCTCGCGGAACAGCTCCTCGGTCAGGTCCATGTTGTCTTCGTAGTCGGCATAGGCCTGGTAGAACTCGAGCATGGTGAACTCGGGGTTGTGCCGGGTCGAGACGCCTTCGTTGCGGAAGTTGCGGTTGATCTCGAACACCCGCTCGAAGCCGCCGACCACCAGGCGCTTGAGGTACAGCTCCGGCGCGATGCGCAGGTACATGCCCATGTCCAGGGCATTGTGGTGGGTCTCGAACGGCTTGGCCGCGGCACCGCCAGGAATGGTCTGCAGCATCGGCGTTTCCACTTCGAGGAAGTCGCGCTGCATCAGGAACTGGCGGATATGGGCGATGACCTGAGAACGCACGCGGAAGGTCTGGCGCACCTCATCGTTGACGATCAGGTCGACGTAGCGCTGGCGATAACGGGTTTCGGTATCGGTCAGGCCATGGTGCTTGTCCGGCAGCGGGCGCAGGGACTTGGTCAGCAGGCGCACGTCGCTCATCTCGACATAGAGGTCGCCCTTGCCGGAACGGGCCAGGGTGCCCTCGGCGGCGATGATGTCGCCCAGGTCCCAGTGCTTGACCGCTTCGAGCAGTTCGGCCGACAGGGTCTTGCGGTTGACGTAGAGCTGGATGCGCCCGCTCATGTCCTGCAGCACCAGGAAGGAGCCGCGGTTGAGCATCAGACGACCGGCAACCTTGACCGGGATCGCCGCGGCGGCCAGTTCTTCCTTGGTCGCGTCCACATAACGCTTCTGCAGATCCTCGCAATAACTGTCACGGCGAAAATCGTTGGGGAAGGCCTGGCCCTTGGCCCGCTCGGCGGCCAGTTTTTCCTTGCGCAGGGCGATCAGGGTGTTTTCTTCCTGGTGCAGGTCATGCAGATCGGGTTGTAGGTCGCTCATGTCTTCAGGATTCCATCACGGGTTCGTTCCCTCTCCCGACAGGAGAGGCTTAGGGTGAGGGGGCGAGCCAGCCACCTGGCCAACCCCTCACCCCTGCCCTCTCCCAGGAGGGAGAGGGAATGCTTACAAGCGTTACAGCCCCTGTTTCAGGCTGGCCTCGAGGTATTCGTCCAGATCGCCGTCGAGCACGTTGTCGCAGTCGCTGCGCTCGATGCCGGTGCGCAGATCCTTGATCCGCGACTGGTCGAGCACGTAGGAGCGGATCTGGTGGCCCCAGCCGATGTCGGACTTGGTGTCTTCCAGGGCCTGGGAGGCGGCGCTGCGCTTCTGCATCTCCAGCTCGTAGAGCTTGGCCCGCAGCATCTTCATCGCGGTGTCGCGGTTGGCGTGCTGGGAGCGCTGGTTCTGGCACTGCACCACGGTATTGGTCGGCACGTGGGTGATTCGCACCGCCGAGTCGGTGGTGTTGACGTGCTGGCCGCCGGCGCCCGAGGAGCGGTAGGTGTCGGTGCGCAGGTCCGCCGGGTTGATGTCGATCTCGATGTTGTCATCGATTTCCGGCGACGCGAACACCGCGCAGAACGAGGTGTGCCGGCGGTTGCCCGAGTCGAACGGGCTCTTGCGCACCAAGCGGTGCACGCCGATCTCGGTGCGCAGCCAGCCGAAGGCGTACTCGCCCTTGATATGCAGGGTCGCGCCCTTGATCCCGGCGACTTCGCCGGCGGACAGTTCGACGATCTCGGTTTCGAAACCGCGCTTGTCGGCCCAGCGCAGGTACATGCGCAGCAGGATATTGGCCCAGTCCTGGGCCTCGGTGCCGCCGGAGCCGGCCTGGATATCCAGGTAGACGTTGCTCGGGTCCATCTCGCCGCTGAACATCCGGCGGAATTCGAGCTTCTCCAGGGCCGTGCGCAGGCGCTCGAGCTCGGCCACCACGTCGTCCACGGCGCCCTGGTCGTCTTCCTCGGCGGCCATGTCCAGCAGCTCGCGGGCATCGCCCAGGCCGGCGCTCATGGTGTCCAGGGTCTCGACTATCTGCGCCAGCTGGGCGCGTTCGCGCCCCAGGTTCTGGGCGTATTCCGGGTTGTTCCAGACGTTCGGGTCTTCCAGCTCGCGGTTGACTTCGGTCAGACGATCATGTTTGTGATCGTAGTCAAAGATACCCCCGAATGGTTTGGGAGCGCTCGGACAGGTCCTTGATGGTGTTAAGGATCGGGTTGATTTCCATGGCTGATGGCACTCGCAAGCGGAACTTTGAAAAGCCGGCGAGTATACCCCACTCCTGGCGGCACTGGCAGCCGGCTATCTGTGATCCTGGTGGCATGAGCCTATTCACGAAAATCCGTGGCTCCGCCTTGGCTACGACTGCGCCGCCGAGGTGATTTCCGTAGGTCGGGTTACGTTTTGCTAACCCGACGGCATCGTTGTCGGGTTACGCTTCGCTAACCCGACCTACCGTCTGTACCTCGACCCACCTGGTATCAAATCCCCATGGCGGGTTACGCCGCGCGACGGTGCGGCGTGGTTTGTCGACGCGATTTTCTGCGCGGCTAACGCCACCCTACAACGCCCGGGCCACGGTCACGGCCCGCCAGGGGCCGGGAGACTGGCCGCCGATCGCCGCCCAATACCAGGCGGAGGTGTCGCTGAAGGTCCGGCCCCGGGCGTCCTCGATATATTCGCAGACCCGCAGGCGCACGCCCTCGCGGGTGGCGATAAAGCAGCGCTGCAGGGCCTGGCGGTCGCCCTCGACCCGCTGCTCCAGAACGATGTCGCGGATCCCATACCCCAGGCCCCGGTAGCAATCGGCGGCCGGGTGCAACTTGCGCGTGGCGGCCGTGACATGCCGCAGGCTGAGCACCTGGGCGCCGTCGCTGAAGCGGGCGATGGCGCCGGGAAACTGCTCGGCGAAGCGCTGTTCCACCGCCGACAGGGCCAGCGGCCGCAGGGGCCGCCCGGCAAAGCTGTGTGGCCACTCAACATAGGCCTGACCCGGCGCGGGCGGCTGGGGCGCCAGCAGCAGCGGTACCAGCCCCAAGACAACGAACCCCAGCACCAGCGCGGCCCGAGTAGCCCGGGACACGG
>DATDTH010000730.1:0-5098 GCA_035290985.1 Pseudomonas sp.
CCTGCATTTGGGCGCATATCTGTCCGCTTCGTGCGTAATCCGGGGCTGTTTGTTGGGTTACGCCGCGCGGCGAGTGCGTCGTAGTTTGCCAGCCCGGCTCTCTGCGCGGCTAACGCCAACCTACGAAAAACCCACCACCCAACGAAAAGCCCAAGCCCCCCGCGGAGGCGACCCGTGGCCTCGACACGGATGAATGCTCTAAGTGCTTGTTTCGGCGAGCGAAACGGATTGAGCAAAAAACATACAGAGGCCCTTAAGGCCCGCCCAGCAGGGGCCCTGGGCGGCTGCACCCAGGTTATCCACAGCGCGCTCCACAGTAACGGGGGACAAGTTCGAGGCAAGCAGGAGAACCCGGTCTGCATTCGGGCGCTTAACTCCGCCTGGCAAACCACGCAGCCCCTGCCGCGCGGGTTGCACCCGCCCTACGAAAAGCGGTTCGGCGAAACCCGTAGCCCCCGTAGCCCCCGTGGGAGCCGCGGGTTAAAGCGCTCCGGCCAAGCCCCGTTGCCGTCAGTGCCCACCCAGGTAGGCGTTGCGCACCTCTTCGTTGCCCAGCAGTTCCTGGCCGGTGCCGGTCATGCGGATCTCACCGTTGACCATCACGTAGCCGCGGTTGGAGAGGCGCAGCGCATGGTTGGCGTTCTGCTCGACCAGGAAGATGGTCATGCCGGTCTGCGCCAGTTCCCGCAGGGTCTGGAAGATCTGCTTCACCACTATCGGCGCCAGGCCCAGGCTCGGTTCGTCCAGCAGCAGCAGCTTGGGCCGGCTCATCAGCGCCCGGGCGATGGCGAGCATCTGCTGCTCGCCGCCGGACATGGTCATGGCCCGCTGATTGCGCCGCTCCTTGAGCCGTGGGAACAGCTCGAACATGCGCTGCATATCCTCCTCCGCGAACTTATCGCCTATGGGTATGGTGCCCATCAGCAGGTTCTCCTCGACGCTCATATCGGGGAATACCCGCCGCCCTTCCGGCGACTGGGCCACGCCGTTGGAGGCGACGTAGTGGGAGGACTTGTGGGTGATGTCGGTGCCGCAGTAGAGGATCTGCCCGGCCGCGGCCCGCGGCTGGCCGAAGATCGACATCAGCAGGGTGGATTTGCCCGCGCCATTGGCGCCGATCAGGCTGACCGTCTCGCCGGGATCTATGTACAGCGAGACCTTCTTCAGGGCCTGGATAGGCCCATAGAACACGTCCAGTTCTTTCAGTTCGAGGATCGGCTGGCTCATATCAGTTCCTCCTCGTCCGCGCCCAGGTAGGCGGCAATCACCTTGGGATCATGGCGGATCGCCTCGGGACCACCCTCGGCGATTACCAGGCCATGGTCGAGCACCACTATATGGTCGGAAATGCTCATGACCATGCCCATGTCGTGCTCGATCAGCAACACGGTCAGGTCGTGCTCGTCGCGCAGCAGGCGGATGATCCGGCTCAGCGCCTCGGTCTCCTGGGGGTTGAGGCCGGCCGCCGGCTCGTCCAGGCAGATGATCTGCGGCCGCGTGCACATGGCCCGGGCGATCTCCAGTCGACGTTGCTGGCCGTAGGACAGCTCACCGGCCAGGCGGTTGGCGCAGTCGACCAGGTCGACCACTTCCAGCCAGTAGAAGGCATGGTCCAGGGCCTGGCTCTCGGCCCGGCGGAACCCCCGGGTATTGAACACCCCGGCCAGCAGGTTGCGGTTGATCCACATGTGCTGCGCCACCAGCAGGTTTTCCACCACCGACATTTCCTTGAACAGGCGGATGTTCTGGAAGGTGCGCGCCAGGCCGGCGCGGTTCACCAGGTGGGTGCCGCCGAACATCTTGTAGTAGAGGCGGCTGAAGAACTTCGGCGGGGAGATGAAATCGCCCAGGGCGAAGGGCTCGCCCAGCACCTTGATCACGTCCGTGCTCTTGCCCCGGGCGTGCAGCTTGATGCTGCCACCGGTGGCGCTGTAGAAGCCGGTCAGGCAGTTGAACACCGTGGTCTTGCCGGCGCCGTTGGGGCCGATCAGCGCCGAGATGGAGTTGCGCTTGATGTTCAGGCTGACATCGTTAAGGGCCTTGATACCGCCGAAGTGCATCACCAGGCGATCGACCGACAGCACGATTTCCTCGCTCATGGCGCCACTCCTTTGCGGGGCAGCACACCGCTGCGGCTGACCCGGATCAGGCCGCGCGGGCGCCAGATCATCATCAGCACCATCAGGATGCCGAACAGCAGCACCCGGTACTCGGCGAAGCTGCGCAGCAGCTCCGGCGCCACCGTCAGCACGAAGGCCGCCAGCACCACGCCGACCGTCGAGCCCATGCCGCCGAGCACTACGATGGCCAGGATCAGCGCCGACTCGAAGAAGGTGAAGGACGAGGGGTTGACGAAGCCCTGGTAGCTGGCGAAGAACACCCCCGCCAGGCCGGCGGTGGAGGCGCCGATCATAAAGGCCGATAGTTTCACCAGCACATGGTTCAGGCCCATGGCGCGGCAGGCGATCTCGTCCTCGCGCAGGGCTTCCCAGGCGCGGCCGACCGGCATGCGGGTCAGCCGGTGCTTGATATAGAGCACCAGCAGCACCACCAGGAAGAGCACCAGGTAGATAAACAGGAACTTGATGCTGGGGTCGTAGGCGATGCCGAAGAACTCATGGAAGGGCACCCCGCCGTCCTTGGCCCGCCGGGTGAATTCCAGGCCCATAAAACTCGGCGAGGGCACCGGCATGCCGTTCGGCCCGCCGGTGAAGGACAGCCAGTTGTTCAGCACCAAGCGGATGATCTCGCCGAAGCCCAGGGTGACGATGGCCAGGTAGTCGCCATGCATGCGCAACACCGGAAACCCCAGGATGGCCCCGGCCATGGCCGCCGCCAGCGCCGCCAGCGGCAGCACCGTCCAGAAGCCCAGGCCCAGGTACTGGTAACCCAGGGCCAGGCCGTAGGCGCCTATGGCGTAGAAGGCCACGTAGCCCAGGTCGAGCAGGCCGGCCAGACCGACCACTATGTTCAGGCCCAGGCCCAGCAGCACGTAGATCAGCCCGAGAATGACCACGGTCAGCAGGTATTTGCTGGCGAAGAACGGGAAGACCAGGGCGATCAGCACCAGCAGCGGAATGATCCAGCGCAGCTGGCTCTTGTAGTCCGGCGGCAGCACATGCACGCCCGAGCTGCTGGTTTCGAAGCTGGCGAGAATCGCCAGGCCCCTGCCGGTCTGCAGAAACAGGCTGAGGCAAAAGCGCCCAAGCATCACCACCCCGGTGAGCAGGGCCACCCGGTCGAAATGCAGGTTGAACTGGTAGCCGTCGAGCACCACGCCGACTATGGGACCGAACACGATCAGCGCGATCAGGCCGGCGAGCAGGGCATCGACCAGGCTCTTCTTGATATCCAGGGACTTGCGGGGAATGGCTGGGGACATGGTCATACCTTCGCCACGTGGGGACGGCCCAAGAGACCTTGGGGACGCAGGATCAGGATCAGCACCAGCAAGGAGAAGCTGAATACGTCCTTGTAGTCGGTGTTGACCATGCCCGAGAACTGCGCCTCGGCCACGCCCAGGATCAGCCCGCCGAGCATGGCCCCGGGCAGGGAGCCGATGCCGCCCAGGACCGCGGCGGTAAAGGCCTTGATGCCGATGACGAAACCGGCATAGAAGTCGAAGGTGCCGTAGTTCATGGTGATCAGCACGCCCGCCAGGGCGGCCATGGCGGCGCCTATGACGAAGACGTAGGAGATCACCCGGTCGGTGTCGATGCCGAGGATCGAGGCCATCTTGCGGTCCTGCTGGGTGGCCCGGCACATGCGCCCGAGCTTGGTGTACTGGATCACGTAGGTCAGCAGGCCCATGCCGGCGAAGGCCGCGATCAGGATAAAGACCTTGGTGTAGGTGAGCTGGACGAAACCTTCGCCGATAGTCAGCTTGAAGGCGCCGTCGAGCAGAGTCGGCACCCCTTGCTGGCGGGCCCCCTGGCTGATCTGCACATAGTTCTGCAGCACCAGGGACATGCCGATGGCGCTGATCAGCGGCGCCAGCCGCGTGGAGTTGCGCAGGGGTTTGTAGGCCACCCGCTCTATCACCCAGCCATAGAGGCCGGTGACCAGGATGGTGAACAGCAGCGTGCCGAGGATCAGCAGCGGAAAGGATTCGAGGCCGAAATAGGCCAGCAGGGCCAGGGTGATGGCCGAGAGGTAGGCGGAGATCATATACACCTCGCCATGGGCGAAGTTGATCATGCCGATGATGCCGTAGACCATGGTGTAGCCGATGGCGATCAGGCCATAGACCGACCCGAGCGTCAGCCCGTTGATCATTTGCTGCAGGAAGATACCGTCCATTGAGCAGTCTCGTCTTGGTGGGGTAACCGGCCTGGGGTTCGGCCGGCCTCCTCAAGTGGAATCAGACGGGTACTGCTGAACGACCGGGGCACAGGGTGCCGCGGCGAACAGGGTTGACGACTCAGCAGTCCCGGAAGGCACCGGTCCCTCGGCGGCGGGTGGCAACCGAGGGACTGGCCGAGCTAGTACTTACTGCTGGTGGTATTTGCCCTTGTCGTCCCAGGCGTAGACGACGTAGTCGGAGACCTTCAGGTCGCCCTTGCCGTCCCATTCCTTCTTGCCCATTACGGTCTGCACCGGATTGGCCTTCAGCCAGGCGCTGGCCTTGGCCGGGTCGTTGGCGCCGGCACCGCTAAACCCCGCCGCCAGCACCTGCAGGGAGGCATAGGCATAGAGGGTGTAGCCTTCGGGCTCGAAACCGCCGCTGCGGAACTTCTCGATGACCGCCTGGCCGTCGGCGATCTTGCGCGGGTCGGCGCCGAAGGTCATCAGCACGCCATTGGTGTACTGCGGGCCGCCGGCGGTGGTGACCAGTTCGTCCGTGACTATGCCGTCACCTGAGAGGAACTTGGCGGTCACGCCCTGCTCGCGCATCTGCCGCACCAGCGGGCCGGCCTCGGGGTGCAGGCCGCCGAAATAGACCACCTCGGCGCCCGCGGCGCGGATCTTGGTGACCAGGGCGTTGAAGTCCTTCTCGCCGCGGGTCAGGCCCTCGTAGAGCACTTCGGTGACGCCGCGCTTGTTCAGCTGCGCCTTGGTCGCATCCGCCAGGCCCTGACCGTAGGTGTCCTTGTCGTGG
>DATDTH010000731.1:0-9740 GCA_035290985.1 Pseudomonas sp.
GCCTCGGTTTGGGCGTTGAGGTTGAGCACCTGGCCGGTGGCCGTGTCGATCAGCTCCAGTGAATCGACTTCGACCAGGCGGCTGTTGGCACCACTGGTATCACCGGCGTAGTTGTAGAGCAGCAAGGGCACGGCACTGGCACTGCCCTCGAAGAACTGGTTGCGGTTGGCATTGACGTCGATCGCGGTGGTGCCGCTGATGCTGCCTTCGAAGACTTGCCAGCCCATCTGCGGGGTCAGGCGTACCCCTCGGGCCGCGTTATAGGAGTAGGTGCTGGTGTAGGGGTTGGTCAGCGCTTTCCCGCTGCTGTCGTAGGTGATGACCCCCACATAAATGTTGCCTTCACCGCTCAGCTGACGCAGCCGAGCTCGCACGGTATAGGTTTTCGTCGGGTCGATGGCGATCCGCTCGACGGCGGTCAACCTGCTGCTCGCACCGCTCAGGGTCAGGGTCCGGCCATTCGTGCTGCCGACCGTCGGCAGCTGAATCGGGTTGGCGTATTGCAGGGTGCGGGTGACGTTGCCGACGGCATCGTAGTGCGTTTCGGTCACCGCCCCCGTGGGGTCGATGCTGTGCGTAAGCCGGCCGAGCGTGTCGTAGGCATAGGCCGTACGACGGTCATTGGCCGAGGGTTGCAGCACGCGCTGCAGGGTCTCCGGCGTGGTGCCGGGGGACAGGCTGACCTCGCCGATACGCCCGGAGCCGCGGACCAGGAAGGCGTTGACCGAGAGGATCTGCGCATCCGGCTCCAGGGCGCTCAGGTCGGCTTGCAGGTCGCGGCTGATGCGTTGCCATTTGCCGTCGGTGACGGCGCCCAGGGAGTGGTAGGCATAGCTGCCCGTCAGGACCGGTGCGGCGTTGCCCGGACGGTAACTCAGGTAGCGATGGCCCTTGTTGGTCTGCACGCTGATGTAGACGCCGAAGCCTTCGGCATACTGCATGTCCCAGGTGAGGGCCGTGGCTTGGCTGTTCCAGGCGCTGTGGCTGCTGTCACTCCACAGGCGGTAGCCGCTCGATTGCGCGTTACCGGCCAGGGCAATTACAAATTCGCCGCGCTCGCGGTCGTAGACCCGGCTGATCGTGCCCTCACCGGCGTACACCTCCCAGGCGCTGAGATCGCTGCTGGGCGACGCGTAACGTTCGGCCATCGGGTTGGCATACTGCAAGGTCTCGATGACCCGACCATTGGCGTCGTAGCGGTGCTCGGTCACAGCGCCCGCGGCGTCGATGCTGTAGCGCTGCCGGCCGGCGGCGTCGTAGACATAGGTGGTGCTGCGCGCTTGGGCGCCGGCCGTGACCAGGGCCGCGGCGGTGTCCGCCAGGGTTCGCGGAGTGGCGGCGGCAATCGCCTTGTCGTACTGGCGGCGCTCGAGCACCCGCCCAGTGGCGTCGTATAGCGTCTCGCTGACCTGGTTGAGCGCGTCGACGCTATAGCGCACGCGGCCCTGGGGGTCGTAGATGAACCATGTCTTCTGGTCGATGGCCGCGTTGGCGCTCGGGCTGACGCTGACCAGCGCATCGCCAAAGGCGGCGACGGTCGCCGCCGCCAAGCGCGTGGCATACCGGATCGTGCTACTGACCTGACCGGCGGCGTCATAGACGCTGCGCGTGACCCCGCCCAGGCCATCGACCGTGTCGGTCAGGCGCCCGGCGCTGTCGTAGACGTACCAGGTGCTGGTGCCCGCCGCATCGATTTTACGGCTGACCTGGTCGTTGCCGTTGTAGTCGTAGCGGGTCAACCGGTTGAGGCCGTCCGGGTCGACCCGCTCGGCGCTGCGCCGGCCCAGGGCGTCGAACTCGTAGCGGGTCACCTGCTGCTGCGGGTCGGCGAGCGTGCCGCGGCTGACCTGCAGTTGCCGGCCCAGGCCGTCGTAACTGTAGGTGGTGGTGAGTTTCAGCCCCTCCGGGTCCTGGGTGATCGAGACCACCTGGGCCGCGCAGTCATAGCTGTAGTCGGTGATGCGTTGCGCGGCACTGCCTTCGGCCTCGATGCTGCGCATCTTGCGGCCCAGGCCGTCCAGCACATAGCGCGTCACGCTGTTGGCGGCGTCGGTGACGCTGATCACCCGGCTCGCCGCGTCATAGCCGTAGCGGGTGATGTTACCGGCGGCATCGGTGACGCTGATCTTGCGCCCCGCCGCATCGTACGCCTGGGTGGTGGCCTGGTTCAGTGCGTTCAGCGTGGTCAGCAGTTGGCCGTCTTTGTTGTAGCTGTACTGGGTGACGTGGCCGTTGCCATCCGCGACGCTCAGGGTCTCGCCGTGGCGGGTCAGGGTGGTGGTGACGGTCACGCCCCCCGGCATCGTCATGGTCAGCGTGCGCGCGGCATCGTCGTAACTGTACTGGGTCACGCGACCCAGGGCATCGGTCTGCTTGAGCACCCGGGCGAAGGCGTCGTACTCGGTGGTTTCACTCTGGTTGAGCGGATTCTTCTGGGTGATGATCCGGCCATTGCTGGCATAGAGGGTGGTGCTGACCTGGCCGCGGCCATCGGTGCGACTGGTGACCCGGCCGAAGGCGTCGTAGCCGATCGCCGTGCTGCGCGCCAGGCCGTCGACGTCCTCGGTGCGGCCTATCAGTTCGCCGCGCTGGTTGTAGCTCAGCGCCGTGGTGGTGGTCGTGGGCGTGGCCGCCTGGCTGATCGTGCGGGTGATGCTCGTCTGCTCGCCATGGCGGTTGTAACCATAACTCGTCAGGTAGCCCACGGCATCGGTGCTGCCGATCCGCTGGCCGCGCAGGTCATAGGCCTGGCGGGTCGTGCTGTTGGCGGCGTTGTCGCGCATGGCCTGGGTCAGCGCCGACAGCGGGGTGGTCAGCAGGCCGCCGCTCAGGCCGGCGGTCGTGGCGCCGCTCAGGCGGTCGATAAAGCTGGTCTGCGCCTGCACCTCGCCGAAGGCGTTGTAAAGCGTCTCGCTGACTTCGCCCAGGGCGTTGATGCTGTGGGTCTGGCGACCCGCGGCGTCGTAGTAGGCCAGCACTTTGTTGCCCGCGGCGTCGCGCACGCTGAGCTGGCGCCCGGCGACATCGTAGCTGTAGGTCAGGCCATAGCCGGCGTACACCCCCTGGATTTGCGCCTCGCTCATGCCGGCGGTGAGGCGCGCCGCGCCTTCGCCGGTGAGCCGGCCGAGGGCCTGGCCGAGCACGTCGTAACGGGTGCGCGTGCTGCGTGCCTCGCCCGTGCCCTGGGCCTGGATTTCCTGCACCAGGCGCCCGGCCGTGTCGTAGAGGTAGGCGGTGACGCTGCCGTCCGGGGCGATGCGCTGGCTGACCCGGCCAAAGCCGTCGTACTGGGTGGTGCGGGTCTGTTGGGCCCCGCCGGCCACCGCCGCCTGGAGCGTGGCGAAGGGGGTGCTGTAGAGCAGGCTCGCGGTGTAGGGCGTCGCGTAGCGAATCGTCTGCAGGGTATTGGCCGCCTCGTCGTACAGCGTCTGCGTGACGAATTGCTGCTCGTCGACGCTGCCGACCTGGCGGCCGGCGGCGTCGTAGTAATACCAGGTGCTCAGCACGGCGGAGGCCGGGCGCAGCTGGGCCAGGGTGCCGCTCGCGCGGTTGGCCTCCAGGGTCAGCCCGGCGTAGCGGATCACCCGGACCCGTTGCCCGGCGGCGTTGTAGATGTGCTCGCGCAGGTAGCCTTCGCCATCCAGCTCGCCGCTGACCCGCCCGGCGGCGTCATAGAAGGTGCGGCTGATGCGCTCGCCAGCCTGGACCTGGATCAGCTGACCGCGGCCGTCGTAACTGTAGGTGCTGACGAAGCCCGCCGCGTCGGTGCTGGCGCTCAGGCGCCCCGCGTCGTCATAGGCATAGGTGGTCCTGCGGTCGGCCGCCGCATCGAGCGCCGGGCGCACCTGGCTGACCAGGGTTTTCAGGACCGTCGTGCCGTCGTACCAGGCGCTGGTATTGACGAGGGTGGCGTAGCGGATCTCCTGGGTTTTCTGCCCGGCAGCGTCGTACCGGTATTCGGTCAGCGCGCCGGCGCCGTCGACCTGGGCACTGAGCCGCCCAGCCTCATCGTAAAAGCTGTAGCGGCGCACGCCGCTGGCGTCCTGCACCATCGTCAGGCGCCCAGCGGCGTCATAGCGGTACTGGGTCAGGCGCGTGGCGATGCCGGCCCCGCTCTCGCTCAGGCTGAGCAGCCGGCCCTGGGCGTCGAAGGCCTGGGTCTGGGTCAGGCCGGCGCTGCTGGTCACGGCGAGGGTGCGACCGACGCCGTTGTAGACGTAGGTGCGCGTGCCGCTGGCCTCCACCTGGCTCAGCACGCGGCCCAGGCCGTCGTAGGCGACGCTGCCCAGGGTGGTTTTATCGGTACGGCCGGCGCCGCGCACCACCAGGGTCTGCAGCAGCTGGCCGTGTTCGCTGTAGATGAACTCGCTGACCTGGGCCGCCGCATCCAGCACGCCCGCCCCACTGGCGTCCACGCTCGCATAGGTGACGCGCCGGCTGAGGTTGCCGCGGTAGTCGTAGCTCAGCTCGCTCAACTGGCTGCGGCTCTTGTCCCGGGCCGCCGCCCAGGTGGTCAGCGTGGCCTCGCTCAGGCCCGCACTCGGCGCCAGGGCGCCGACGTTGTAGGCCAGATCGCCGTAGCCGAGCTCCTGGCTCAGCAGCCCGCTGCTGGTGTAGCGGTATTCGCGGACCGTGCCGCTGGCCGAAACCTGGTAACGCAGGCGGTTGGCGCTGTCGTAGGCGTAGCGCGTGACCTGGGCGCTGGCCGCCGGCGGCTCGCTCCAGCTGCCGGCGACGCTGTCCCAGGTCGCCGCCTGGCTGTAGCGGATCTCGTTGAGCAATTGGTTGGCGCTGCTGTAGACCCGCGCCAGGGTGGTGCCCAGGGCATCGCGCTCCAGCACCCGGTTACCGCTGGTGTCGTAGCCGTAGGTGACGGCGTTGCCGCGGCCATCGGTGACCCGGGTCAGGTTGCCGTCGGCATCGTAGGCGTAGCCGGTGACCAGGCGCGGGCCGTTCACGGCCGGGCTCTGCACCTGGGTCAACTGCCCCGTGGCGTCGTAGCTATAGCTCCACAGCTGGTTCAGGCCGTTGCTGACGTCGGTGCGGCGGTTGACCGTGTCGTAGCCGAAGGTGGTGGTGCCGGCCGCGTCGCTGACCGTGCGCACCCGGTACTCGCCGCCCACCAGCACATAGGTGAAGGCCACTGCGCTGCCGTCGCTCTGGCTCACCCCAGCGATCCGGAAACTCGCCCCATCGTAGCTGTAGCTGGTGCTGTAGACCTGGCCATCGGCGATGCTGTTGTCCGCCGGGCTCAGGTCGGTGCGCACCTGACTCAGGCGCCCCGAGGCGTCATAGGTGTAATAGACCCGCTGGCTCAGGGCGCCGCCCACGCTGCTCTGGGTGTCCAGCCGCGCCAGGCGCCCGGCCACGTTGTACATCAGCAGCAGTTTCTGCCCCGAGGCGTCCAGCACGCTGTTCAGCCGGCCAGCGCCGTCGTAGCCGTAGTCGATCTGGCTGCCAGAGGCATCCGTGACCCGGACCAGGCGCCCCGTCGCGCCGGCATAGCGCTCGACGGTCCGGCGCGAACCATCGGTCCACAGCCACTCGCCGCTGGCCGCGTCCCAGCTCAGGCTGTCATGGGCGCCGTCGCCCTCGCTGGACTGGTAGCGGCTGCCGTTCCAGGCATAGCGCGTTTCATGGCCGTCGCCGGTGGTGCGCAGCAGGCTGCTGCCGACGCTGTTGAGCGTGCCGTCGAGCGCCACGCGGCGCTCACCGTCCCAGCGCCAGCCATCGCCGTCCGCATCGTTGTACGCGCCCTGGACGTTGTAGGTGCGCGTGTGCGGCAGGTCCAGGCCCAGCCCCGACAGCTGCTGGTCGGTGAAACGCAGCACCAGATTGCCGTTGCTGGCATTGACCAGCGCCTGGCCCCCAGCCTGGCCCAACCCGCCTTGTCCCCACACCCCCGCACCGCCCAAGGTGTTCAGCGAGGTGTCGAACAGACCCAGACCCTTCCCGGCAACGACCGCAACCATCTCCCTACCCCCAACACGTCCCGGGCCGCACGCGCAGCCCAAAAAAATACGCAGCCTCCGCCAACCGGCAGAACAGCTCTCTTGTGAGCTCTATTCCCGGATTTCAGGAAAAGTTAAGGGCTGGGAGAAAATATATTTTCTGGCCGCGAGCGGCAGGTCCTCGCCGGGCGTGAGCAGCCGCCCCGCCATCCTTTGCCAGTCGGCTCGGGACGGGGCGGACTTGCCTCTTCATAGGGCGCTATGCCGTACAAGTAGGCTTTACTCGCCCGGGGAGTCCAGCGTGGAATGCAGGCCGCGCTGGGCTCGCGAGGAACCACGCGCCGAGACCAGCCGTTGGTGGGCTGTCGCGGGACTGCGCGCCGAGTCCACCCTACGGGACCGCGTGCTGTTCGGTTTTTTTTGTAGGAGCCTGCTTGCTGGCGATCGAGGCAGGGTACTCATCGGCAATGGCCAGGCGGGAGCGCGCGGTGCGCTAAGCGCACCCTACAACAGCTACCTTCTCCCGGATTGTGCTGAAGCTTATTCGCCGCGCTGGGTTTCGCCAGACAGCGGCTCTACGCCAGCCTACAGCGTCACTCCTCGATAAAGCGCAGTCCGGCGCCCTCGGTATCCACCCGCATGATCTCCATCTGCAGCACCGGGGCCTCGATCGGCAGATCCTGCACCTGGCCGCTGAGCCGGGTCCCCAGGGACAGGTCGACCAGGTCCGTGTGTTTGATATAGACCCCGCCGTTGGACAGGTCCCGAGTCATGGCGATCAGCTCGCCGAAACTTGCATGGGTGACCTTGATCCGGCACTTCATCGGCGTTCGCGGGTGTTTGCGCTGCTGGGCCATGGGGGACTCCTGAACCTGGATCTGGGGTTAATAGCCTACCGCGCCTTGCGCCCGAGGCTGACGACAGGATACGCGGGTTTCACCTAGGCGGCCCCACCCGCCCTACGAAAAGCGCTTCGGCGAAGCCCGTAGGCAGGAGTCAGTCAATACCATTTCTTCTCGCCCGCCGGCCGCTTCTTGAAGCGCTTCATGCTCCACATGTATTGGCTGGGGTAGGCCCGCACGTATTTTTCGACCATCGCGCTCATGGCCGCCACAGCGGTTTCCGTGTCCTCGCTGTACATGCCGGGGGGCGCGGCCTCGAGAATCACCTTGTAGCCGGAGCCGTCGTCCAGGCGCAGGGCATGCAGGAAGACGCCCACCGCCTTGCCGCCGGCGAGCATGCCCGGCACGAATTTGCTGGTCAGGGCCTGGGTGCCGCAGAAGGGCACGAAGAAGCCGCTGGAGACGCTGGGTTCCGGGTCGGCGGGGATGCCCACCGCGCCGCCCTTGCGCACTTCCTTGATGATGCTGAGGATGCCCTCGCGGGTCGAAGGCGCGACCCGGTTGCCCAGTTGCACCCGCTGTTGGCGCAACAGATCGTCCACCGCCTTGAGCTTGGGCGGCCGGTAGAAAATGATCGGTTTGCATTGCGCGCAGTAGAAGTGATTGAGCACTTCCCAGTTGCCCAGGTGGCTGGTGATGCCGACCACCCCCTTGCCGGAGGCCAGCGCGGCCTGCAGCACCTCCAGGCCCTCGACCTCGCGCACCAGGTCGAGGGAGCGCTGCGCCGGCCAGATCCAGGCACAGGCGCTTTCGGTCAGGGTCCGACCGATGTCCATCAGGCTGCGCCGCAGCAGCTGCCCATGGGCCGCGCCGTCGAGTTCCGGGAAACACTTGGCCAGGTTGATGCTCGCCACGTCCCGCGAGCGGTTGGGCAGTTTCCACATCAGCCAGCCGAGGCCGGCACCGGTGTTCTGCACCGCGCGCCAGGGCAGCAAGGCGAACAGGCGCAGAGAACCCACCACCAGCGTGCCTTTGAGCCTGTCCGTCAGCGCTCCTTTGGACTTATCCACCAGCAACTCCTGATATCCGAGGGGGGGTTATTGTAACCAGCTCGATCGCCCAAAGGGGGAGACGGAGCTAGGCAAAGGGCCCTGTGGAGAAGCGTCGGGGCGCCCAGGCCAAGTTTCGCGGGCAGGGCCCGCTCCTACGGACTCTCCAGCGACACCTCGCTCATACAGTCGCCAGCTCGGCGTAACGGGCGCAATCGGTGGTGTGGTCCATCACCATGCCGCTGGCCTGCATATAGGCGTAACAGATGGTCGGGCCGACGAAGGTGAAGCCGGCCTTCTTCAGGGCCCGGCTCATGGCCTCGGCCTCGGCGGTGATGGCCGGCACCTGACTGCGCGCCTGGAAGTGATTGACCTTGGGCACGCCGCCGACGAAGGACCAGAGCAGCGTCACCGGGTCCGCCAGGCGCAACCAGGCCTGGGCGTTCTGCCGCGCGGCCTTGAGCTTCAGGCGATTACGGATGATGCCGGGGTCCTGCATCAGTGCCTCGATTTCCTCGTCGCTCAGTTGCGCCAGGCGCTGGGCATCGAAACCTAACAGCAGCTCGCGGTAGCGCTGGCGTTTTTTCAGCACCGTGATCCAGGACAGCCCGGCCTGGAAGCCTTCCAGCAACAGCAGCTCGAACAGCCGTTGCGGGTCATGCAATGGCACGCCCCATTCCTGGTCGTGGTAATCGATATACAGCGGGTCGTCGGTACACCAGAAGCAGCGTGGCATAGGGCCTTCCAGGGCGGTGGAGGCGTCGGGGAATCGGGTTATACTCCCGCCCTTTCTGTCGCAGCCTCATCAGTACAGGTGAATTTTCCGTGAGCCAGCCTACGCCTGCCGTGCGCACCTTCCAAGACCTGATCCTCGCCCTGCAGCAATACTGGGCTGAGCAAGGTTGTGTGGTCCTCCAGCCCTACGATATGGAAGTGGGCGCCGGCACCTTTCACACCGCCACCTTTCTGCGCGCCATAGGCCCGGAAACCTGGAACGCCGCCTACGTGCAACCGAGCCGCCGCCCCGGCGACGGCCGCTACGGCGAGAACCCCAATCGCCTGCAGCACTACTACCAGTTCCAGGTGGTGCTCAAGCCGAACCCGGACAACTTCCAGGAGCTGTACCTGGGTTCGCTGCGGCATATCGGCCTCGACCCGCTGGTGCACGACATCCGCTTCGTCGAGGACAACTGGGAGTCGCCGACCCTGGGCGCCTGGGGCCTGGGCTGGGAGATCTGGCTGAACGGCATGGAAGTCACCCAGTTCACCTACTTCCAGCAGGTCGGCGGCCTCGAGTGCTACCCGGTGACCGGCGAGATCACCTACGGCCTGGAACGCCTGGCCATGTACCTGCAGGGCGTGGATTCGGTCTACGACCTGGTCTGGACCGACGGTCCCTTCGGCAAGGTGACCTATGGCGACGTGTTCCACCAGAACGAGGTCGAGCAGTCGACCTACAACTTCGAACACGCCAACGTCGAGAAACTCTTCGAGCTGTTCGATTTCTACGAAAGCGAAGCCAACCGCCTGATCGAACTGCAGCTGCCGCTGCCGACCTACGAAATGGTGCTCAAGGCCTCCCACACCTTCAACCTGCTGGACGCCCGCCGCGCCATCTCGGTGACCGCGCGCCAGCAGTACATCCTGCGCGTGCGCGCCCTGGCCCGCGCCGTGGCCCAGAGCTACCTGTTGGCCCGCGCCAAACTCGGCTTCCCCATGGCCAAACCCGAACTGCGTGACGAAGTGCTGGCCAAGCTGGAGGCGATGCAATGAGTGCTCAAGATTTTCTCGTCGAACTGGGCACCGAAGAGCTGCCACCCAAGGCCCTGAAAACCCTGGGCGACGCCTTCCTCGGCGGCATCGAAAAAGGCCTCAAGGCCGCCGGCCTGGCCTACGCC
>DATDTH010000732.1:0-2165 GCA_035290985.1 Pseudomonas sp.
CCGCCGCGCCTGGGCCGACGGCATGCGCCGCGCCGTGGCCCTGGTGCCCCAGGGCGAGTGGGGCGACCGCGTCCTCGAGGCCTTCCGCCAGAGCTGGCAGGCCGCCGGCGGCACCCTGATCGCCGCCGAACACGTCGAGCAACCGGTGCAACTGGCGCAACAGATCGCCGACCTGTTCCAGCTGCGCGAGAGCGAAGCGCGGGCCAAGCGCCTGCAGAGCACCCTGGGCGTGGCGGTCGCCGCACAACCGGCCCGCCGCCAGGACATCGACTTCATCTTTCTCGCCGCCACCCCGCAACAGGCCCAGCAGATCAAACCGACCCTGGCCTTCCAGTACGCCGGCGATGTCCCCGTCTATGCCACTTCGCACCTGTTCGCCGCCGGCGGCAACCAGACCCAGTACCTGGACCTCAACGGCATCCGCTTCTGCGAAACCCCCTGGCTGCTCGATGGCGGCGACGCCTTGCGCCAGCAGGTGGTTGGCCAGTGGCCGCAAGCCGGCGGCAGCCTGGGCCGCCTCTACGCCATGGGCGTGGACGCCTATCGCCTGGCACCGCGCCTGAACCAGCTCAAGGCCCTGCCCGAGAGCCGGATCGAGGGGCACTCCGGCCGGCTCAGCCTGAACCCGAGCCAGCGCATCGAGCGGCAACTGCCCTGGGCCGAGTTCCGCGACGGCCAGGTGCTGCGCCTGCCCGACAGCCCGAACTGATCCGCCGCCGCCCGGCATGACCAGCCACTCAGGGGAGCAGGGCCGCGCCGCCGAAGCCCAGGCGCGCGCCCACCTGGAGGCCCAGGGGCTGCGCCTGCTGGCCCAGAACTGGGCATGCCGGCGCGGCGAGCTCGATCTGGTCATGCTCGACGGCGATACAGTAGTATTCGTTGAAGTGCGTTACCGACGACACGCCGCCTGGGGCGGCGCCCTGGAAAGTGTCGATGGGCGCAAGCGGGCGAAATTGATAATCACCGCCCAGCACTACCTGCAACGCGAGGCGCGCTGGGCAAACCACCCCTGCCGCTTCGACGTGGTTGCCATCGGTACCGACGGCAACCACCCTCCCCAGCTGAACTGGATCCAGAACGCGTTCGACACCTGATCGCCACAGCGAAGAGTCATACCTCGATGGACATGCAATCCCGTATCCGCCAGCTCTTTCAGGCCAGCATCGACACCAAGCAGCAGGCCATGGACGTGCTGGCGCCCCATATCGAACAAGGCAGCCAGGTAATGGTCAATGCCCTGCTCAACGAGGGCAAGATCCTCGCCTGCGGCAATGGCGGCTCGGCCGGCGACGCCCAGCACTTCTCCTCGGAGATGCTCAACCGCTTCGAGCGCGAACGACCAAGCCTGCCCGCCATCGCCCTGACCACCGACAGCTCGACCCTGACCTCGATCGCCAACGACTACAGCTACAACGAGGTTTTCTCCAAGCAGATCCGCGCCCTGGGTCAGCCCGGCGACGTGCTGCTGGCGATCTCCACCAGCGGCAATTCGGCCAACGTGATCCAGGCCATCCAGGCCGCCCACGACCGGGAAATGACGGTGGTAGCCCTGACCGGTCGCGACGGCGGCGGCATGGCCTCGCTGCTGCTGCCTGAAGACGTGGAAATCCGTGTACCCTCGAAAACCACCGCACGCATCCAGGAAGTGCACTTGCTGGCGATTCACTGCCTGTGCGACCTGATCGACAGCCAACTCTTTGGGAGTGAAGAATGACCCGCTCACCATTAATCCTCGCCGCCTTGGCGCTGACTCTTGCGCTGGCCGGCTGCGGCAATCGCAGCGTCGGCAACAAGATCGACGACCAGTTCATTCCCTCGGAAGTCAGCTCCAACGTGGCACGCGCGCACATCGACCTGACCAGTCCGACCTCACACATCATCGTCACCAGCTACAACGGCGTGGTGCTCCTGGCCGGCCAGACACCGCGCAACGAGCTCAAAGGCTTGGCTGAACAAGCAGCTCGCCGAGTCGGCAATGTGAAAAAGGTGCACAACGAACTGCAAGTCCTGCAACCCACCTCACTTCTGGTGCGCAGCAATGACTCATTGCTGACCAGCCGAATCAAAACACAGATGCTGGCGGACAGCGCCGTGCCAGGTACACGCATCAAGGTGATCACCGAAAATGGCATCGTCTATATGCTCGGCCTGGTCTCGCAGGCGGA
>DATDTH010000733.1:0-3219 GCA_035290985.1 Pseudomonas sp.
CCTCATGAACATACACGCCCGGATAAGCCTTAGCGCAATCCGGGGATAAGCCTTGGCGCAATCCGGGTCGACAGGTTTCACCGAAGCGCTGCGGTGCGCACAGCGTAGCGACGCCCGGCGCACCCTACGGAATCCGCTGCACCCTGACCAATAAAGCGGGCCGCAGTGGTATTAGCCGGCGCTCTCCAGCAGCCGGTGCAACTCGACGAACTGCTGGGTCAGCTTGTGCCGTGGTTCCAGGAAGATCAGCGGCGTGCAGGCCTGGTGCGACTCGCGCATCTTCACCGAACTCATCAGGTACACCGGCAGCACCGGCATCTGTTCGGCGATCAACTCATCGAGCAATTGCTGCGGCAGGCTGGCCCGGGGCTGGAACTGGTTAACCACTATGCCTTCGACGACCAGGTCTTCGTTGTGGTCCTCCTTGAGTTCCTCGATTTCGGCGAGCAGGCCGTACAGCGCCTGGCGGGAAAAACTGTCGCAGTCGAAGGGGATCAGGCAACGGTCCGCGGCGATCAACGCCGACACCGCATAAAAATTCAGGGCCGGCGGCGTGTCCAGGTAGATCCGGTCGTAATCCTCGGCCAGTTCGTCCAGCAGTTTGCGCAGCTTGTTGATCTTGTGCTTGGCCTCCAGCTTGGGTTGCAGGTCCGCCAGCTCGGCGGTGGCCGTCACCACATGCAGGTTGTCGAAAGGCGTCTCATAGATATCCACCTGGCCTTTCTTGCCGAAGGGCCCGGCGTTCAGGGTCTGCTTGAAGAACTCGGCGATGCCCTTGGGAATCTCGGCACCGGTCAGGCCGGTCAGGTAATGGGTCGAGTTGGCCTGGGCATCGAGGTCGATCAGCAGTGTGCGATAACCCTCCGCGGCGCTGACCGCCGCCAGGTTGCAGGCAATGCTGGACTTACCCACGCCGCCCTTCTGATTGAATACCACGCGTCGCATGCCACACCTCCCTGAGTCATCGAACAGTCCCGGATTCTATGCAATGTGCGTGACAAGGGCGAGCCGGATAGTCGAACCATGACCAACGGCCGGGATAATCGTCCATTCGCTGCCGGCGGCCCGGACCCGCGTTCACACCCCAGCCCCCCCCATAATTCAGACGACCTGTTACCCCCAGGCCGCACGCAGTGTTTGCCTGGGACCGCGGCGGCCGCGATAATGCCAGCCCTTTGCCATGGCTGGCTCCAGCGAGACCCCGCTGTCACCCTAGAATAACCGCAGTTGGATGCCCGTCAGGGGCCGGAAGAGCTCTCAGCGTGATTCAATTCAACATCGATCAATGGCGGGCCTGGGCCCCGGGCATCGAGTCCGTGGAGGACTGGGCGCGCTGGAGCGCCATGCCCTGGCAGCCGCCCCAAAGCGAGGCACAGCCGGACGTCTCCTTTCTCCCGGCCCTGCAGCGTCGCCGCCTCGGCCGCCTGGCACGCATGGCCTTCAGCGTGGCCTGGCCCCTGGCCGAAGGCCAGCCGCCGCTGCCGCTGGTCTTCGCCTCGCGGCACGGCGAAACCCCGCGTACCCTGGCGTTGCTCGGCGACCTGGCCCGGCAGGAACCCTTGTCGCCGACCCAGTTCAGCCTCTCGGTGCATAACGCGATCATCGGCCTCTGGTCGATCCTGCGCGGCGACACCAGCGAAATGACCGCCCTGGCAGCCGAAGGCGACGGCCTCGAGCATGGCCTGCTGGAAGCCGCCCTGCTGCTGGCCGACGGCGCGCCGGCGGTGCTGCTGGTGGTGGCCGAAGACATGCCGCCCGCCGCCTATGCCCCCTGGATTGACGACGTGCCCTTCCCTTACGCCGTCGGCCTGCGGCTCACGCCCGGCCATGACTGGCAACTCGAACTCAGCCAGGGCGAAACCGGCGAAACCGCCAAATGGCCCCATGCCCTGGGGTTGCTGCGTACCCTGTCGCGCCAGCAGGACCACTGCCTGCATCACTGGAAGAACCGTACATGGACCTTGCGACACCCCGCCTGAAGCGGCACGGCAGTGCGCCCTACCTGTGGCGCCTGATCGCCACCGGCCTGAGCTTCAGCCTCTTCGGCCTGGGCGGCCTGGTCCTGCGCCTGGTGATTTTTCCCGCGCTGGCCCTGCTGCCGGGCGATGCCCTGGTGCGCCGGCGCCGTGCGCGGCGCATCATCCACCGGCTGTTCTGGCTGTTCGTGCAGTTCATGTACCGCAGCGGCGTGCTGACCTATCAGGTCGAGGGCGCCGAACGCCTGGGCCGGCCCGGGCAGATGGTGATCGCCAACCACCCCAGCCTGATAGACGTAGTAGTGCTGATCGCGCAGATCCGCGACGCCAACTGCGTGGTCAAGCAGAGCCTGTGGGACAACCCCTTTATGCACGGGCCGGTGCGCGCGGCGCAGTACATCAGCAACAGCGGCAGCATGGACATGCTCGACGAGGCCGCCGCCGCCCTGCAGGCCGGTCAGACCCTGGTGGTCTTTCCCGAAGGCACGCGCACCACGCCGGGGCAGGCACCGGATTTTCACCGCGGCGCGGCGGCCATCGCCCTGCGCGGCGCCCGGCTGATCACCCCGGTGGTGATCACCGTCAGCCCCACCACCCTGACCAAGGCCGAGCCCTGGTACAGCATTCCGTCGCGGCGGTTCCATATCCACCTGCGGGTCGGCGAGGATATCGACCCCCAGGATTTCGCCGCGCAAGGCGCGCCCCCCATCGCCTCGCGTAAACTGAACGACTTTTTGCATCAGCACTTCATACAGGAGCTCGCCCCCAAATGAGCGAACTAAAAACGAGCGATCTACAGCTTGAAATCAAAACCCTGATCATCGACGCCCTGGGCCTGGAAGACCTGGGCCCCGAGGATATCGATGCCGAACAGACCCTGTTCGGCGAAGGCCTGGGTCTGGACTCGGTGGATGCCCTGGAGCTGGGCCTGGCGATCCAGAAGCGTTTCGGCATCAAGATCGACGCCGATGCCAAGGACACCCGCAAGCATTTCGCCAATGTCGCCAGTCTGGCCGCGTTTGTCAGCGCCCAGCGGGCGCTCTGAGGTGAGCATGCAGAACCGTGACGAAATCTTCGACATTCTGCGCCAGGCGCTGGTCGAGCTGTTCGAACTGGACCCCGAGCAGATCAACCTGCAGGCCAACCTCTACCAGGACCTGGAAATCGACAGCATCGACGCCGTCGACCTGATCGACCATATCAAACGCCAGACCGGCAAGAAGATCGCCGCCGAGGAATTCAA
>DATDTH010000734.1:0-5431 GCA_035290985.1 Pseudomonas sp.
GGCGCCCTGCTCTTTCAGCTGGCCTTCCATATTGGTCAGCATGCCGCCCGGCACCTGGGCGACCAGAATGCGCGAGTCGACACCCTTGAGGTTGCCTTCGAACTTGGCGTACTTCTTTCGTACTTCACGGAAGTAGGCGGCGATTTCTTCCAGCAGCAGCAGATCCAGACCGGTATCGCGCTCGGAACCCTGGAAGATGGCCACCACGGACTCGGTTGGCGAATGACCGTAGGTCATCGACAGCGAGGAAATCGCGGTATAGACGTTGTCGATGCCGGCTTCCACCGCCTTGACGATGGCCGCAGTCGACAGCCCGGCCGTGGCATGGCACTGCATATGGATCGGGATCGACAGGGTCGCCTTCAGGCGCGTCACCAGTTCGAACGCGGTGTAAGGGTTGAGAATGCCAGCCATGTCCTTGATGGCCACCGAGTCGGCCCCCATGTCTTCGATCTGCTTGGCCAGATCGACCCACATTTCCAGGGTATGCACCGGGCTGGTGGTGTAGGAAATCGTGCCCTGGGCGTGCTTGCCCTGCTGCTTCACCGCCTTGAGGGCGGTGGCCAGGTTGCGCGGGTCGTTCATCGCGTCGAACACCCGGAATACATCGACCCCGTTGACGGCGGCACGCTCGACGAACTTCTCCACTACGTCATCGGCGTAATGCCGATACCCCAGGAGGTTCTGCCCCCGCAGCAGCATCTGCTGTCGGGTATTGGGCATAGCCTGCTTCAGCGCGCGAATGCGCTCCCAGGGATCTTCACCCAGGTAGCGAATGCAGGCGTCGAAGGTCGCCCCGCCCCAGGACTCCACCGACCAGAAGCCCACCTGATCGAGCTTGGGCGCGATCGGCAGCATGTCTTCCAGGCGCACCCGGGTGGCCAGAATGGATTGATGAGCGTCGCGCAGCACCACATCAGTGATACCCAGTGCTTTTTTCACAGAAGCCATATGCAAATTCCCTGTCGACTCAACCGCGACGTGCGCGATGTTGATGGATCACGGTTTGGATAGCGGTCAGGACATCAGGCTCGAGCCCGTGTCCGCCAGACTTGACCGGCAGTGGCGCGGCGGCACTCGGCATGGGCGCAGGCGGTGCGAACCGCTCGATCAAGCGCGCAATCAGGCGGATCGCCAGGATCAGCAGAGCGAGAAACAGGAAGACGGAACCCATGCCGAACAGCATGAGCTCGACACCCTCGAGCAGGAGTTGACTGGGGGTCATGATGGCTCCTCGGTGCGGCGGCGCTGGGCCGCGTATTTTTTTGTAGTAGCGGGAGTCGCCCGAACGCAGGGCGCAGAGCAAAACTGCTGAACCTTAGCCTGAAACCAGCGCCAGAGGCAAACCCCAGGCCAACCGATGGGACATGTTCGGCCACAATCGCGACACAGACCCCACCGAGCATGACCGGCCGGCACGAACGGACCAGCCAAGCCTCAGAGCAGGAACAGTGTGGCCAACCCGAGAAAGATGAAAAACCCGCCACTGTCGGTCAAGGCCGTGATCATCACGCTGGAACCCAGGGCCGGGTCGCGCCCCATGCGCACCAGGGTCATGGGAATCAACACCCCCATCAAGGCCGCCAGCAGCAGGTTCAGGATCATAGCCCCGGTCATCACCACGCCCAGGGACCAGCTGCCATAGAGCCAATAGGCAACGACGCCGATCACACCGCCCCACAGCACGCCGTTGATCAAGGATACCCCCAGCTCCTTGCGCATCAGCCGCGCGGTGTTGCCCGTACTGACCTGATCCAGGGCCATGGCGCGCACTATCATGGTGATGGTCTGGTTGCCCGAGTTGCCGCCGATGCCGGCCACGATCGGCATCAGAGCCGCCAGTGCCACCAGTTTTTCGATGGAGCCCTCGAACAGACCGATCACCCGCGAGGCGATAAAAGCGGTGATCAGGTTCAGCGCCAGCCAGGCCCAGCGGTTGCGCACCGACTTCCAGACCGACGCGAAGATGTCTTCCTCTTCGCGCAGACCCGCCATGTTCAGCACTTCGCTCTCGCTCTCCTCGCGGATCAGGTCGACCATCTCGTCGATGGTCAGGCGGCCGATCAGCTTGCCGTTCTTGTCCACCACGGGGGCGGAGATCAGGTCATAACGCTCGAACGCCTGAGCGGCATCGTAGCCGTCCTCATCGGGGTGAAAACTGACCGGATCATCGGCCATGACCTCGGCCACCTGCTTTTCCGGGTCATTGACCAGCAGGCGCTTGACCGGTAACACGCCCTTCAACACGCCGTCGTAATCCACCACGAACAGCTTGTCGGTGTGCCCCGGCAATTCCTTCAGCCGCCGCAGGTAACGCAGCACCACCTCGAGGCTGACATCCTCGCGAATGGTGACCATCTCGAAGTCCATCAGGGCGCCGACCTGATCGTCCGCATAGGACAGCGCCGAGCGCACCCGTTCGCGCTGCTGGGCGTCGAGGGTCTCCATCAGCTCATGGACCACATCCCGGGGCAATTCGGGGGCCAGGTCGGCCAGTTCGTCGGCGTCCATATCCTTGGCCGCCGCGAGTATCTCGTGATCGTCCATGTCGGCGATCAGGGTCTCGCGCACCGAGTCCGACACTTCCAGCAGAATGTCGCCATCGCGCTCGGCCTTGACCAACTGCCAGACGGTCAGGCGGTCATCCAGCGGCAACGCTTCGAGGATATGGGCGACGTCGGCGGAGTGCAGATCATCGAGGCGGCGCTGCAGCTCGGCGAGATTCTGCCGGTGCACCAGGTTTTCCACCCGGGCCTGGTGCTGGCCTTCCTGACGATGGGTCAGGTCTTCGACCAACTTGTGCCGATGCAGCAGTTCTATCACCTGGGCGAGGCGATCCTGCAGGCTTTCTTGCGGTTTTTTGGTTTCGACTTCGTTCATAGCGCACTCCACCCCCAGCGGCGGCGCACGCCAAAGAGGGTCAATCAGTTACTACGTGATTGCACGATCGTGGTTTTACATGCTGTTTTTCGCAGCTACTGGGCAATTCCATGGTGGGATCCCACAAGCCCCGGCGGGGCTGACGAGAGAAATGATAACACCGCGCAAGCGCTTGCACGCGACGAAATACCGCCTGGAACAAGTGCTTGCAGCGCAACCTAGAGCGCCACTCGAATACCTGAAGTGCGACGCCAAACGCGCCCAGCGAGGCACCTATAGCGAGTCGAAAAGAACCGTCTACGCTTGCCAGGGACATCAAGGAGGATGCCGCCATGCATGGAGCACTGCGCGCAGCCTGTTGCGCCACCCTGCTATACCCCCTCACCAGCCCCCTGGCGACCACGGTGTTTCGCTGCGAGGATGCCGAGGGCCATATCACCTTCACCCAACTGGGCTGCCCCGGGGAAGACCGCCAAAGCCTGCAGAACGCCTCCAACCCCACCCCAGGCAAGGGCAAACCCGTGCCCCTGGCCAACCCAAAGCGAAGCAGCGCGCCGCAACAGAAGCGCGGCACGGCCGTGGTGGTCGGCGAACAGAGCGACGGCTGCGGCAACCGCGTCACCGGCAGCGCCCGGCGCGAGGCCATGATCCGAAAAGAGGTGCGCGCCGGCATGCCACTGGCCGACGTGGAAAGCATGCTGGGCAAACCGGACAAGATCAGCAGCCAGAACGGCCAATTGCGCTATCAGTACCTCGACCGGGACGGCCGCAGGCGCCAGGTCAGCTTCGACGAAGACCGCTGCGTCAAAGGCAAGCCCTGAGCCGCCAGCCCGGCATGCGGCGGCGCGCTGAGCGCTGAGCGCTGAGCGCACCCTACAGGACCGCATTCCACCCGGACTTGTGTCGTTACCGGGAGCGCCTTTGTAGGGTGCGCCGCGCGCACCGGGAGGCCGGCTGTCACGGCGATGCTGAGCGCACCCGACGAGACTGCGTTCCGATCAAGCCCTGCATCGCTACGATTAGGCGACCCTATTGATCAATCAATAGATCAATCAATAAAAACGGACACAAAGAAAAAGGGCCTGCATCGCTGCAGGCCCTTCTCTTGTTCCCTTGTATGGTGCACTCGACAGGATTCGAACCTGTGACCGCTCGGTTCGTAGCCGAGTACTCTATCCAGCTGAGCTACGAGTGCACTGAGGGTGCGAATTATAGGCCGCTACAATCGATGGTCAAGCACTTTCAAGAATAATTTCAACAACTTACGTTGCGTTAACCTTTCTTGCTGAGTGTCGGCATCACGGCCTGTAACTCTTTGAATAATGGCGGAGAAGGGGGGATTCGAACCCCCGACACCCTTGTGAGATGTACTCCCTTAGCAGGGGAGCGCCTTCGGCCACTCGGCCACCTCTCCGCAACACGGGGCGCATCATATCCATCTTTGCCCCGTTTGCAAAGCCAAAAATTGATAAAAATTAGTGGTTTGGTTCTTCGTCTTTCTCTTTCTGGATTCTTTGGTAGATTTCCTCACGGTGCACGGCAACCTCCTTGGGGGCATTGACCCCTATGCGCACCTGATTACCTTTCACGCCCAACACGGTGACAGTCACATCATCACCCACCATCAGGGTCTCTCCGACCCGACGAGTCAGAATCAGCATTCCTTTCTCCTTACGGATTACAGTTCGGGACAACAGTCTGCAAATGCAATGGTGGCAGGCTCCAAGAAACGCAAACGCCGGAGACATTCACCCAAGTATTGACCAGTTTAGTCGGAAATAAAGTTCCGCACTCCGGTCAAAAATGACGAAAGGCGCGGATCAACCGCGCCTTTCGGATAACGCCCTTAGCTGCCCTGTCGGGCCGGGGCGTCCAGTTCGAAGGCAGTGTGCAACGCACGCACCGCCAGTTCCAGGTATTTCTCCTCGATGACCACGGACACTTTGATTTCCGAGGTGGAGATCATCTGGATATTGATGTTTTCCTTGGCCACGGCTTCGAACATGCGACTGGCCACGCCCGCATGGGAGCGCATGCCGACACCGACTATGGAGACCTTGGCGATCTTCAGGTCGCCGCTGACTTCGCGGGCACCCAGTTCGCGGGCAGTCTGCTCCAGGACCTGCAACGCCGCCTGGTAGTCATTGCGGTGTACGGTGAAGGTGAAATCGGTGGTGTTATCGTGCGCGACGTTCTGCACGATCATGTCGACTTCGATATTCGCGGCACTGATGGGCCCGAGGATCTTGAAGGCCACGCCCGGGATATCCGGTACGCCACGGATGGTCAGCTTGGCTTCATCGCGATTGAAGGCGATGCCGGAGATGATCGGCTGTTCCATGGATTCCTCTTCGTCAATAGTGATAAGGGTGCCCGGCCCTTCCTGGAAGCTGTGCAAAACGCGCAGCGGGACATTGTATTTACCGGCGAACTCCACCGAGCGAATCTGCAGCACCTTGGAGCCGAGACTGGCCATTTCGAGCATTTCTTCGAAGGTGATTTTGTCCAGTCGCCGCGCTTGCGGCACCACCCGCGGATCGGTGGTGTAAAC
>DATDTH010000735.1:0-4609 GCA_035290985.1 Pseudomonas sp.
ATCCCCGTACCACACGGCGCAAAGCGTCAATTGAGTTGCAGCCTCCTCCGCGCCCAGGCTGGGCCTGGTTGGGCTTTTCATTACGCTAGAACCTAGCCGGTGATTCTCCCGCGCGGGTCAATTTGCTGCCTATGACGAGCAGCTGAAATCGGCCGATGCTGTTGAATAAATTCCGACAGCCGAGTTCAAGCGCACTCAAGGGCCGGCTGGTCGCCCCTCCGCTTTATAAGACGGACAGATAGCAAGCCTGATTGACCTACCACCCCTGCTCAGACAGACAGCCTTCCCGCAACACACAAGCGCCATAAACTTTACAGTAACAGCATTTACATGCAGTCCTACACCAGCCAGAATCGAACTCGAATTTCGCTCAGGCGTCCTGATGCTCACCCTAAAACATGAAGTCCTCCTCCGGCTCCGCGCCATCGAGCTGATCGCTTTCTGGGAAGGCCGCCTGATCACCACGCAACTGATGGACTGGTTTGGCGTCAGCCGCCAGCAGGCCTCACTGGATATCAATCGCTACAACAGTGAGTTCAATCCCGACGCACTGATTCATAGCCCCGCGGCCAAGGGCTATGTACCCGCTCCCGGTTTCCAGCCAGTGCTCACTTCTGGGCATATCAACGAATACATGGAGCTAGTCGGGGGCCAAAGCAGCCAGCCTATGACTCAGGTGCTGGAGGCCTACCCAGGAGTGGCGACGGTGCAATTGCCCGACCGCGCAGTAAGGCCCGAGGTGGTGCGCGAGCTAATCAAGGCCTGCCGCAATGCCGGCAGCCTGAAGATTATTTATGCGTCGATGCACAACCCACAGCCCCACGAACGGGTGATATCACCGCACACGCTCGTCTACACCGGCTTCCGCTGGCATGTACGTGCCTGGTGCCACAAGCGACAAGACTTCCGTGATTTCCTGCTGTCACGTATCGACCGCACACCCAAGCCCTGTGACGAAAGCACTCCGACGGTGGAAAGCGACAGCTTCTGGAACGAAAAAATCACGTTGACGCTGCACCCCAACACCTTGCTCAGCGATGCACAGAAAGCGCTGGTCGAACGTGATTTCGGCATACCCGAAGGTCGCCTGCAGCTGACGGTGAGAAAAGCACTCGCCCACTACACACTGCAGCGCTATCAGGCTGCTGTCAGCGAGCAGGAGGCCGAACGTGTCCACGAGCATCCGTTGCAGCTGACTCCTGCGGATCGGGCAAAACTGGAGCCCTACCTATTCAGCCGTGAGGGTGAGTAGGCATGCACTCCTTTTCCTACGACTCGGATCTTACTGGCGGCTCATTGCAAGTGCGCGAGTCCCGAATCATTGCGGACCTGCTCCTGCGTGGCGCCAGCCCCGAGCAGTGGCAGGAGGCAATCCAGCGACAGAATCTGCTGCAAAAACGCAGCCCCGCCTCGGCCAAGCGTGTTGCCCATGCCCTGCGCAAACGCCTGGAACCTCTGGACACTGCGTTCTGGCGGGCGATTCGTGACGGCGACGAAGAACTGGCTACTCAGGCGGTATTCTGCTCCGCGCTGGGGCGCAACCTGTTGCTGGTCGAGTACATCGAGACCGTGCTCAAGGATGCGTTCGTCACCCGCGCCGAAACCCTGGAGCCCTATCACTGGAGCGAGTTTCTCGAGGACCGCAGCCACCGCGACCCCAGCATCCAAACCTGGGCCGAATCCAGCCGCAAGAAAATGGGCCAAGTGGTTTACCGCATGCTCGCCGAAGTTGGCCTGCTGCAAAGCACCCGCAGCATGAAACTGCACCACCTGCTGGTTCGCCCAGAAGTCAGAACCCTGCTGGAAAACAGCCACCGCCAACGCCTCAAGGCCTGCCTGGACGTATCCAGCGCCACCGCCCAGTCGGCGCGGAATCAAGGAGTGCTCGAATGAATCAGCAGCTACAGGATCGGCTGAACCAGATCCCGGACAAAATCCTCACCGAGGAGTTTTTGCAGAGCCAGGGGCTGGGCAACGAGATCGGCTTCTGGATCTTCGACTACCCCGCCGAAGACGAGCTCCATGTGCGCGAATACCTCAGCTTCCTGCAGGGCTTTCTGGACAAAAAGCACGCCCAACTCAAGGTAATCAACATCAACCTGCTGCAGGCCATGCGCGACTATCTGAATCAGCGCAGCTTCACCGAAAAAGCCATTGAGATGCAGAAGAGCAAAGGCGACCAGGCGCTGCTCAAAGCGCTCTCCGGCCCCTTGCACATGGACAAATTCGCGCCCTTCCTGATGGAACACAGCCACGCAGCCGAGCACGACATAGTGCTCATCTCCGGGGTGGGTTCGGTGTGGCCGGTACTCCGCGCACACAACCTCCTGAACAAGCTGCATGCCTTGCTCGGCCACAAGCCCTTGGTGCTGTTCTACCCCGGTCACTACTCAGGACAATCGCTGGCCTTGTTCAACAAGATTGCCAGCAATAACTACTACCGCGCGTTCAAGCTGGTTCCCTGATCATTAAGGACGATACGTAATGAGCATTAAAGATATCTTCTCCAAGGATCTCGGCCGCCCCATCAACGGCGTGGTCAAGGCGGATCAGGCCGACGACGCCACCGTGTACCAGGAGTTGGACGAATACGTCGTCACCAACGAGCTGGAGCGGCATTTTCGCAGTTTCTTCGATTCCTACAGCACTGACCTCAACGACCCCACCATCGCCAACCGCGTCGGCGTATGGATCAGCGGTTTCTTCGGCTCCGGTAAATCGCACTTCCTGAAAACCCTGTCCTACCTGCTGGCCAATATCGAGGCGCGTGATGCCCTGGGCAACAGCAAAAAGGCCGTAGCCTTCTTCGATGCCAAGAAGCTGCGCGATTCCATGATCCGCGCCGACATCGACAAAACCGTGGCCAATACCGCCGATGTCATCCTGTTCAACATCGACAGCAAAGCCAGCTCCAACGATGCCGGCAACCCGATCCTCAACGTATTTTTGCGCGTATTCAATGAGCACCGAGGCTTCAGCGGCGATCATCCGCACATCGCCCACATGGAGCGTCATCTTAGCCAGCGCGGCGTGTACGAGCGCTTCAAGCAGGCCTTCAACCAGTCCACCGGGCTGGAGTGGGCACAGGAGCGCGACGGTTACCAGTTCTACCAGGACGACATCGAGCAGGCGGTAGCCGCGGCCCTCGACCTCTCCGCCGAGGCCGCGCACAAGTGGTTCGAGGACTCCGAGCAAACCTTCAGCGTCTCAGTGGAAAACTTCTGCCGCTGGGTCAATGAATACCTTGAAACCCAACCGGCCAAGCACCGCGTGCTGTTTCTGGTCGATGAAGTTGGCCAATTCATCGGCAGCGACACCAAGCTGATGCTGACCCTGCAGACCATCACCGAAAACCTCGGCACCATCTGCAAGGGCCGCGCCTGGATCATCGTCACCTCCCAGGCCGACATGGATGCCGTGCTGGGCGAGTTATCCGCCTCCAAGGCCAACGATTTTTCCAAGATTGCCGGGCGCTTTAAAACGCGCCTGTCGCTGTCCAGCTCCAACACCGACGAAGTCATTCAAGAGCGCCTGCTACGCAAGACCGAACAGGCAGACACCCAACTGCGCGCCCTGTACGCACAGAAAGGCGACATCCTGCGTAACCAGATCACCTTCGATCGCTCCGGCCCGACCCTGAAAAACTTCGACGGCCCGGACAGCTTCGTCAGTAATTATCCCTTCGCCCCCTACCACTTCCAATTGGTGCAGAAGGTCTTCGAGGAGATCCGCAAGGTCGGCGCCACCGGCGCGCACCTCGCCTATGGCGAGCGTTCCATGCTCGACGCCTTCCAGATGGCGGCCCTGGAGCTTGTCAAAAAAGGCAAAGGCCTCGGCGCCCTGGTGCCCATGTACAGCTTCTACCCCGCCGTAGAAGGCTTTCTCGATACCATGGTCAAACGCACCATCGACCAGGCCAGCGAAAGCAGCGTGCTCGACACCTTCGACGTACAGATCCTCCGGACCCTGTTCATGATCCGTTATGTCGACCTGATCAAAGGCACCCTGGATAACCTGGTCACCCTCTCCATCGAGCAAGTGGACGAGGACAAGCTCGCCCTGCGTCGGCGCATCGAGGAAACCCTGCAGCGCCTGGAGAAGGAAAGCCTGATCACCCGCAATGGCGAAGAATTCGTCTTCCTCACCAACGAAGAGCGCGACATCACCCGCAAGATCAAGGCCACCGACATTGCCTCATCGGACGAGAACAAGGAGCTGTCCAACCTGATCTACAAGGATCTGCTTAAGGACAAGAACAAGTTCCGTTACAGCGTCAACAAGACCGACTACAGCATCGGTCGCTACCTCGATGGTCACAGCCTAGAGGGCCGCTATGAAAGCGACCTGCGTGTCGAAGTCGTTTCTCCGCTGGATCTCGACTACGCCCTGTACGGTGAAGCTGGCTGCCTCAACAAGAGCAACGAAGCCCCGGCGGGCATGGCCCTGATCAAACTGCCCGACAGCAAGGAGTTCTTCAGCGAACTGCGGATATTTCTCAAGACCAACAAATTCGTTCGTCTCAATGATGATGGCACCCAACCCGAGCTGACTAAAATCTACAACGCTCGCAAGGCAGAGAACCAGGAACGTAAAAAACGCCTGCGCCTAC
>DATDTH010000736.1:0-2579 GCA_035290985.1 Pseudomonas sp.
CGAGCCGCAGGTCAGCCCGGGCGTGCAGCCGTCCACCGAGGTGGACGTCAGCGAGCTGGTGTTTTCCGTACTGGCCTCGATCAAGGACCCGGACACCATTCCGTTCGGCTCGGCCTTCCCCAGTCCGCTGCTATTTCCTCTGCCGCGCCTGGCCCGTTCCCTGGCCCGCAGCGCGCGGGACATGGACCCGCGGCTGATGGTGGCCGACCTGTCGCCGGGCAACCCGCAGCTGCGCCGGCAGATCGCCCTGCGCTACATGGTCACCGGGGTGATGCTGCCGCTGGAGGAACTGCTGATCACCAACGGCGCCCTGGAAGCCCTGAACCTCTGCCTGCAGGCGGTCACCCAGCCGGGCGACACGGTGGCCATCGAGGCGCCGGCCTTCTATGCCAGCCTGCAGGTGCTGGAGCGGCTCAAGCTCAAGGCCGTGGAGATCCCGGTGCACCCGCGCGAAGGGGTCGACCTGGGTGTGCTGGCCGAGGCCCTGGCCCGGCACCCGATCAAGGCCTGCTGGTTTATGACCAGCTTTCAGAACCCCCTGGGCGCCACCCTGCCGGACGCCAAGAAGCAGGCGCTGGTCGAGCTGCTGCGCCAGCATCAGGTGCCGCTGATCGAGGACGACGTCTACGCCGAACTCTATTTCGGCCAGCAGCCGCCGAAGCCGGCCAAGGCCTTCGACACGGCTGGTTTGGTGATGCACTGCGGCTCCTTCTCCAAGAGCCTGGCGCCGGGTTACCGGGTCGGCTGGGTGGCGGCCGGACGCTTCGCCCAGAAGGTCGAGCGGCTGAAGCTGATGACCACCCTCTCCGCCTCGCTGCCCGCCCAGGCCGCCATCGCCGACTACCTGCAGCACGGCGGTTACGACCGCCACCTGCGCCGGCTGCGCTACGCCCTGGAGGAGCAGCAGAGCGCCCTGCTGGCCGCGGTGGCCCGGCACCTGCCCGCCGAGACGCGGGTGACCCAGCCGGCCGGCGGTTATTTCCTCTGGCTGGAACTGCCCGAACGGGTGGACTCGCTCAAGCTGTTCCAGCTGGCGCTGGCCCAGGGCATCAGCATCGCCCCCGGGCCGATCTTTTCGCCGACCCGGCGCTTTCGCAACTGCATACGGCTGAACTACGGCCACCCCTGGGATGAGCGTTGCGAGCAGGCCCTGGAAACCCTGGGGCGGATCATCCGTTCGTTTTGAGCGGCGCTCGGCATGCGCGTGTTGCGAAGCCTCCGTAGGAGCGGGCCATGCCCGCGAAAGGGGTGGCGAGGCCTGAGGCCCGCCTGGCGAATGAATTCGCCCCTACAAAAACCGCGCTAACAAATCCGCATCGGGCGCAACCGGGGTTCCGCTTATTGGCGGGTTACGCCGCGCGGCGGGTGCGGCGTGGTTTGTCGGGCCGGCTTTCTGCGCGGCTAACCCGACCTACAAAACTGCCCCCCCGTAGGATGGGTTGAGCGCAGCGATACCCATGCTGAAAGCCGCTGCCGGGCCAACTGGTCGACCCGGCTCTGCAGGCGATATAGGTAGGCGAAGCCCTGCTCCCAGCGCTGGTGCCCGGATTTCACATTGATATGGCCCGCGCCGCCGAGAATCGCCGCCTCCGCGCCCCAGTCCCACGCCAATTCGAGGGCGCGGCCGGCACTGGCCGCCGCATCGTTGTCCGAGCCGACCAACTGGCTGGGAAACGGCAACAGGTTCCGCGGAATCGGGGCGAAGCCCTGCAGCGCCGGCGGGCAACCCGCACGCTCGACATCCGCTGGCGCCACCAGCAGCGCGCCCCTGACCCGGCGCAGCAACAGCCGCGAGGCCGAAGCTGCCCAATGGGCCAGGGTGATGCAGCCCAGGCTGTGGGCGATCAGGATCACCGGCCGCGGTTCGGCCGCGATGCTGCGCTCCAGTTCGGCGACCCAGTCCTCGCGGCGCGGGCTCAGCCAATCGGCCTGTTCCACCCGACTGCTGTTGGGCAGGTTGCGCTGCCAGTGGCTTTGCCAGTGCTGGTCGTCCGAGCCTTGCCAGCCCGGCACTATCAGATAACGGATCGACTCGCTGCCCATGGGCTGCGCCCTCTCGCTCGATGACGTGAGGGGCCAGTGTAGGCAGCCCGCACGCCAAACCAAAAAGAATAATAAATTATTTACTTATTACATTTTGTCCGATCATACCGGTCACCCTAAAAATTAAATTGGTTATATCAAAAGCAATAAACGGTATTTAAAGGAATAACAAATCCTTGTTTAAGATCGGCCAGATTCTTCAAGGAGCTGCACCATGTCCATTCGCCGCTTTGCCCTCGCCGCCCTGGCCAGTGCCCTGATCGCCGGCCCGGCCCTGGCCGCCAGCGAGATCCTCAATGTGTCCTACGACCCGACCCGCGAGCTGTACCAGGCGTACAACGCGGCCTTCAACAAGCATTGGCAAGCCCAGGGCAACGAAGCCGTAAAGGTTCAGCAATCCCACGGTGGCTCGGGCAAGCAGGCCCGCGCGGTGATCGACGGCCTGCGCGCCGATGTGGTGACCCTGGCCCTGGCCGGCGATATCGACTAGTTGCACAGGCTCGGCAAACTGCTCCCGGCCGACTGGCAAAGCCGCC
>DATDTH010000737.1:0-6628 GCA_035290985.1 Pseudomonas sp.
GTCCCTGCTCGAAGGCGACGCGCCCATGGATCGGCTGGTCGACTGGATGCTGGAACAGGGCCTGGCCAGCAGCAAACCGCTGTTCGACCGCGCGCTGGCCGACGGCATCGCCAGCCTCGGCGATGCGCCAAGGGCCCTGCGCCTATTTTTCGACCAGGTCGAGGCGACGCCAGACTGGGTGCAACCGGCGCTGCTGCACCAGGGCGCCCAGGCCTGCGGCATCTCCGGACTCACCGGCATGCGCGTCCTGCGCGACCTGGGCCTGCTCGCCGGCTACCAGGCCTCCGCCATCAACCGCACCCTGGTGCTGACTGGCGCCCTGGACAAAGGCGCGCAACGCCGGGTCGCCGAAACCAGCAAGTGGTGGGTCGACTGCACCCGCCCGGGCGGCATGCAGCGCTTCGCCCCGGGTTACCAAGGCACGCTGCAGGTCCGCTTGATCCACGCCCTGATTCGACGCCGCGTGCAAGCCTTGCCCGAATGGGACAGCGCCCAGCATGGGCTGCCCATCAACCAGGGCGACATGCATGCCACCTACCTGGCGTTTTCCGTGATCTTCCTGCACGGCCAACGGTTGCTGGGCGTCCCCTTGTCCCGGCGCGATGGCCATGCGGTGATGCACCTCTGGCGCTATATCGCCTGGCTGATGGGGGTCAAGGAAGACTGGCTGCACGAGAGCGCGCGCGCCGGCACGGTCGCGCTCTATCACAACCTGCTGGCCCAGGCCCCGCCCGATGACAGCAGCCGCCAGCTCGGCGCCGCCCTGAAGGACGAACCCCTGCAGCGCCACTACCCGAACTGCCATTGGCTGCGCGGGCACTGGAACCGTGCGCTGCACCTGAGCATTGCCCGGACGTTCATCGGCCAGGCGGGCATGCGGGCGCTGGGGCTGCCGGCCGGGGTCCTGCCCTGGTACCCGCTGCTGAGCGCACCGCCACGCCTGCTCTGGCACGGCGCACTGCGCCTGCTGCCCGGAGGGCGCGACTACCTGATCCGCCGCGGGCTGCGGCAACAGCAGCGCTACCTGGCCACCCTGTTCGGCCCGGCGCAACCCGCGTTGACCACGGTGCCCGGCATGCCCGATTGAGGTTCGATGCCTCGGCCCGGCACAAAAGAAACCCCACCTGGCTTGGCCCTGGCGCGCAGTCGGAGTAAGTTGACCGATTTGGCTGCGGAGCGCCCATGAGCCCGTTCGACATGCTGTTGCTCGTTCTGGCCGGCCTTGCCGCTGGCGGTATCAACGCCCTGGCCGGTGGCGGCACCTTCGTCTCCTTCCCGGCCCTGCTGGCCGCCGGCCTGCCACCGATCACCGCCAACGCCACCAATGCCGTGGCGTTGTGGCCGGCCAGCCTGGCCGGTGCCTGGGCCGCGCGCGCCACCATGCGCCCACTCGGCCGCTACCTGTTGCCGTTGCTGCTGGCGGGGCTGTGCGGCGGGCTGCTCGGCGGCCTCCTGCTGCTGGCCGCCGGCGACGCGGTGTTTCGCCGACTGATTCCCTGGCTGTTGCTGCTGGCCACCAGCCTGTTCGCCGCCAGCCCCTGGCTGGCGCGCTGGCTGGCCGCCCGGCGGCCCCAGGCCGCGCACCACAGTCCGCTGTCCCTGGGCGCCCATCTCGGCGTATCCCTCTACGGCGGTTATTTCGGTGCCGGCATGGGCATCCTGCAATTGGCCGCCTTCTCCATCGAGGGCCACCCCTTGGCCCGGGCCAACGCCCTGAAGAACCTGATTTCCGCGGTGATCTACAGTGTCGCCAGCCTCACCTTCATCCTCGCCGGGCGGGTCAGCTGGCATGAGCTGCTCCTGCTGCTGAGCGGTGCGACCCTTGGCGGCTACCTTGGTGGCGCCCTCGGCCAATACCTGCCGCAGCGGCTGTTGCGCACCCTGGTGATACTGGTCGGCGGTCTGATGAGCGCCTATTACTTCTGGGCTGGCTAGGGCTGCAAAACCGCGGCCAGTGGCCCCAATCCGCGTGCCCTACGACCTCCGTCGATTTGCCCGGGCGGCCCGGCTCTGCTAGTGTCGCGCCCGTTCCAGCCCGTCGAGATAGCCACCATGGCACGCAAGAAAGCCGCCCTAGATTTCGAACAATCCCTCGCCGACCTGCAAAGCCTGGTCGAGCGCCTGGAAAACGGCGAGCTGTCGCTGGAGGATTCCCTGGCCGCCTTCGAGCAGGGCATTCGCCTGACCCGGGATTGCCAATCCGCCCTGGCCCAGGCCGAGCAGAAGGTGCAGATCCTGCTGGAGCGCGACGGTGAATTGGAGGAAGCGCCCTTCGACACGGATGCCCCGGCATGATCGCGGCCTACCAGGCCCGCTGCCAGCAACGCGTCGACGCCGCGCTGGGCCTGCTGTTCGAGGCGCCGCGCGGCGAGCTGATCCGCCTCTACGAGGCCATGCGCTACAGCGTGATCAATGGCGGAAAACGGGTGCGGCCGTTGCTGGTCTATGGCACGTGCGAGGCCCTGGGCGGTGACCTGGACCGCGCCGATGGTGCCGCCTGCGCCGTCGAACTGATCCATGCCTATTCCCTGGTGCATGACGACCTGCCGGCCATGGACGACGACGACCTGCGCCGCGGCCAACCGACCACCCACAAGGCCTTCGACGAGGCCAGCGCGATACTCGCCGGCGACGGCCTGCAGAGCCTGGCCTTCGAAGTCTTGGCCGATGCCCGGGGCAATCCCCGGGATGCCAACCTGCGCCTGCAGATGCTCGCGTGCCTGGGCCGCGCCGCCGGGCCGGCCGGCATGGTCGGCGGCCAGGCCATCGACCTCGGTTCGGTGGGCCGCAAGCTCGACCGCCAGGCCCTGGAGGTCATGCACCGGCACAAGACCGGCGCCCTGATCGAAGCCAGCGTGCGCCTCGGCGCCCTGGCCAGCGGGCGGGCGGACAGCGCCACCCTGGACGCCCTGCAAACCTATGCCCAGGCCGTGGGCCTGGCCTTCCAGGTGCAGGACGATATCCTAGACGTGGAAAGCGACACCCTCACCCTGGGCAAACGCCAGGGCGCCGATATCGCCCGCGACAAGCCGACCTACCCAGCCCTGCTCGGCCTGGAGCCGGCCAAGGCCTATGCCCTGGAGTTGCGCGACCAGGCGTTGCTGGCCATACACCCCTTCGACCAGGCGGCCGAGCCGCTGCGGGCCCTGGCCCGCTATATAGTCGAACGGCGCAATTAAGACCCGAAGGCCCTTGTAGGCTGCGCTATACAGCAATACCGAGCTTTCGGTGCGCACAGCGCACCGCGGCAAAAGAAGCCTGAGTCACCTGAAGCCGCGCGGCGATGCCGGTCTCTCGGTGCGCACAGCGCACCCTACGAAAAACGAATGGGCTTGGCTCTTGTAGGGTGTGCTCAGCGCACCGCGGCAGAAGCTGCATGCGGAGAATACTGTGCGCACCGCGTGCATCGGGGCGACCTGCACTTAAACCGCCTACTCCATACCGTCCGCCGCCAATGCCCGCAGCCGTTCGCGCAGCCAGCGATTGCCCGGCTCGTCGCCGGTCTGCTCGTGCCAGTAGAGGTTCAGGCTGACCGGCGGCAGGTCGAGCGGCATGGGCAACAACCGATTGCCCAGGGCGGCGTTCAGCAGGCGGGCGTAGCGGGCCGTCATGGTCAGCAGCAGATCGGTCTGGGCTACCACCAGGCTGGCCGCCAGGTAATGCTGGCAACGCTGCACCACATTGCGCGACAGCCCCAGGCTGTCCAGGGCCAGGTCTTCCACCGAGATCCCCCGCCGCCGCGAGGTGACGGCGATATGCTCGGCCGCCAGGTAGCGTGCGGCCGTCAGCTCGCCGCCGAAGGCCGGCCCCGCCACCACGCACAGCGGTTCGCGCAGCAACTGGCACTGGCGCAGTTCGGCATCCGCCGGGCGGGCGATCTCGATGGCCAGGTCGACCTGGCCGGCCGCCATTTCCCGCTTCAGCTCGGCCCAGCGCACGCTGGCGCTGCGCACCCGCACCTGGGGCGCCAGCCGCCGCAGCTGGATAAGGATGGGCGGCAGCAGGATAGGTTCCAACTGTTCCGGCATATTCAGGGTGAAGTGCCGCGCATCGCGCACCGGGTCGAAGTCCTGCAGGCGGCTGACGCCGTGCTGCAGGATGCCGAGGGCCGCGGTGATCGCCGCCGCCAGCCGCTGGGCCACCGGCGTCGGCGCCACGCCACGGCCCTCGCGGACGAACAGCGGGTCGCCCAGCTGCTCGCGCAGACGACCCAGGGCATGGCTGACGGCCGATTGACTGAGGTGCAGGACGAGCGCCGCGCGGGTCAGGTTGCGCTCGCGATGGACCACCTCGAAGACCCGGAACAGGTTGAGGTCGATCCGCCCGAGGGCCGGCCATTCATGCTGCTTATTCATATGTATTCGTCGCCCCACCTGCAAGCCTGGCAAAGCACCCAGTATCCGCAGCCCGCGGGCGGATGACGAGGCGCATAACCATGCACAGGGTTCATACATTCGGATGAATAAGCATCAGTTTTGCCCGCGGCCCCGGCGGTCTAGGATGCCCGCTACCCAATAAGAACAAGGCGAGACAGCCCGATGAACGAGCGCAGCCACCTCGAGACCCTGCAGGCCCTCTGGGCCGAGGCCTGGCCGGCGGATGCGCCGCGCGAGCCGCAGTATCCCCTCGGCCAGCAGCCCCTGAGCGAATACCTGCGCGAATGGGCCCGCCGCCAACCGGACCAGGTCGCCCTGCACTTCTACGGCCATGAACTCAGCTATGCCGAGCTGGACCGCCTGAGCGATCGCTGCGCCGCGCTGCTGCAGGAGCTGGGCGTCGGCGTCGGCGACCGGGTCGCGGTCTTTATGCCCAACTGCCCGCAGCTGCACATCGCCTTCTACGCCATCCTCAAGTGCGGCGCGGTCTATGCCCCGGTCAGCCCGCTGTCCAAGGGCCTGGAGCTGAGCTACCAGTTGAACGACAGCGGCGCCCGCCTGCTGCTGTGCTTCGACCAGTTGCTGCCCCTGGTCCGCACGGTGCGCCACGAGACATCCCTGACCGCGGTGATCGCCACCAGCCTCTCCGAACTGCGCCCGGCGGTGCCGAGCATTCCCGTGCCGGACCTGCTGTGGGTGCCCAAGCTCGAGGGCGACGACTTCATCGACTTCTACCCGGCCCTGGCGGCAGTCAGCGGCCCGGTCCCGGCGCACCGACCGCAACTGGGGGACATCGCCGCACTCAACTACACCGGCGGCACCACCGGCCTGCCCAAGGGCTGCATCCACAGCCATGGCGACATGCTTTATACCTGCGCCAGCTTCCTGCCGGTGGCCCTGGGCCTGAACCGCGAGGCCGTGCTGCTGAATTTCCTGCCCGAGTTCTGGATAGCTGGGGAAAACGCCGGCCTGCTATTCCCCGTTTTCAGCGGCTGCAGCCTGGTGCTGCTGGCGCGCTGGGATGCCCTGGCCTTTATGGCCGCCGTGCAGCATTACCGCGTCAGCCACTGCGGCCTGCTGGTGGACAGCGCCGCCGAAGTGCTCGAGCACCCGCGCGTCGGCGAGTTCGATTTCGCCTCCCTGCGCCGGGTCGGCAGCATCTCGTTCACCAAGAAGCTCACCCTCGACTACCGCCGGCGCTGGCACGCGCTCACCGGCACCACCCTGTTCGAATTCAGCTTCGGCATGACCGAGACCCACACCTGCGACACCTTCACCGCCGGCCTGCAGGACCAGGATTTCGACCTCGCGAGCGCCCCGACCTTCGTCGGCCTTCCGGTGCCGGGCACCCAGTTCAAGGTCTGCGATTTCGACAGCGGCGCGCTGCTGCCCCTGGGCCATGAGGGTGAGCTGTGCCTGCGCTCGCCCTCGCTGTTCAAGGGCTACTGGAACCGCCCCGAGGCCAGCACCGAGGCCCTGCGCGACGGCTGGCTGCATACCGGCGACCTCGGTCTGATCACCGAGCGGGGTTTTATCCGCTACCTCGGCCGGCGCAAGGAGATGCTCAAGGTCAACGGCATGAGCGTGTTCCCCAGCGAGCTGGAGGCCCTGCTCGGCCAGCACCCGGCGGTGCTCGCCAGCGCGGTAATCGGCCGCGACGATCCCCGCCGCGGCCAGCAACCGGTGGCCTTTATCCAGCTCAAGCCCGACAGCGGCGAAAGCGCCGCGAGCCTGCTCGCCTGGTGCCAGGACGCCATGGCCATCTACAAGGTGCCGGAAATCCGCCTGGTCGACAGCCTGCCGATGACCGCCACCGGCAAGGTGAAGAAGAACGAACTCGAACAGCTGCTCTAGAAACCCACTCCAGGGGAACGAAAATGACGATCGACCACCGTTCTGTGCAACTGATCAAACAAAGTGCCGGCGCCATCAAGGGCCAGGCTCAAGCTATAAACCGTCTGGTCTACGAGCATCTGCGCCGCGATCACCCCGCGGCCTACAGCCTGTTGCAGCAAGCCGGACTGCCGCCCCTGGCCAGCATAGTGGCGAACTACGCGGCCGGGATCGACAACCTCGAGGTCTTCCTTGGCCACGCACCGAAGATTGCCCTGACCCACCAGCGGATCGACCTGCAGGAAGTCCACTTCGAAAGCGTGGCCAGCTCGCTGTTCCTGGCCTTTCGGCAGGCGCTAGACCCCGACGCCCTCTCCGACGAAGCCCTGCTGGCGTGGCGCCGTGCCTATGATCACCTG
>DATDTH010000738.1:0-4082 GCA_035290985.1 Pseudomonas sp.
GCCCTGGGCAACAACAGCAACTCGCTGCACGATATCACCGAGTTGATGCAGGGTAGTCCTGCCATGGCCTTGAGCCTGATGCGCGAAGCCAATCGCAAGCGCGGCGGCCTCAGCGAGCCGGCGGAAAGCCTGGAGGTCGCCCTCACCCGCATCGGCCTGAAGCGCGCCGAGGAACTGCTCGGTCGCCATCCTGCCGTCGAGCCCGAGGCCATCCCGCGACCCTTGCGGCAATTGCAATTGATCAGCCAGCACGCCAGCCAGCAGGCCAACGGCCTGTTCGCCGGGCGTCTGGCCCGCCTCTGGCAGGAAATCCACTGGAGCAGCCTGCTGTTCCTGGCCCCCCTGTGGCCACTGGTGGCAGTCCATCCAGAGCTGTTCGAGGCCTGGGAGCAACGGGTGCTGGCCGAGGGCGAGCCGCCCGCCAAGGTCGAACGCGAACTGCTGGGCATCCCCCTGTTCCAGCTGTGCCTGGCACTGGCCGAGCAGTGGCAACTGCCGCCCTGGATCATCCAGGGCTACCGCCTGCTCAACAGCGACCACCGCCTGCTGGTCAAGGCCCTGCACATCGCCCGCGACAGCCAGCATCCCCTGCATCAGCAGCAGAAACTGGATGCCGATATTCCCCTGCGGCGTTGGCTGACTCAGCCGAGCAACACCATCCTGCTGGCCAACTGCCTGGCCCTGTCGGCCCACCATGCCTGGGACAGCGCCCACAGCCTGCGCTGGCAACACCTGACCGGCCTGTACCTGCAGCTGCCCCTGGACGAACTGCAGCAACTGATCCACCAGCAGGCCGCCGAGAGCGCGCGCCGACAGGCCGAAACCGGCCTCTGGCACCCGGCCGAGGCCTTGCTCTGGCCCTGGTCCGAGCGCCGCCTGCGTCCCCACGCCAGCGCGCCGCCGACGGCCGCACCGCCCCCGCCGCTGAGCGCCTGGCGCAGCCAGTGCAGCGAACTGCTGCGCGAGCCCAGCGCCTTCGCCAATGTGCTGCAATTGACCGCCTGCGCCCGGGAGGCCCTGCATGCCTGCGGCTTCAGCCGCATCCTGGTGCTACTGGCGGACCGCACCCAGACCCGCCTGCAGGTCCAGCAGGCCCAGGGCCTGCCGCCTGACACCGCGCGCCTGGTGCTCGACCCCAGCCAGAGCCAGGTACTGCGCCAGCTGCTCAAGCAACCGGGTCAGCTGCGCCTGACGCCCGCCAATATCGCCCAGTACTCCGCCCTGCTGCCCGGCAGCCTCAAGAGCCTGTTCCCCAGTGAACAGCTGCTGCTGCGTTCGCTGGCCAGTCACGAACGGGTGGTGATGCTGCTGGTCGCCGACCAGGGCGGCGCGCCCCTGGGCGACGTCGGCCTGCAAGCCTTCGCCAAGACCTGCCACTGCATCGAGCGCGCCCTGGCCAGCTTTGCCAAACGCGGGCGCTGAGCTTTCCGCTACAATCGGCCTCTTTGCCCCTCTCGAGGCCACATCCATCATGTCCGTTTTCTCCAGCCTGCCCCTGGTGATCGAGCCCAGCGAGCTGGCCGCACGCCTGAATGCCCCCGAGCTGATCCTGGTCGACCTGACCAGCAGCGCCCGCTACGCCGAGGGACATATCCCCGGCGCGCATTTTGTCGACCCGAAACGCACCCAGCTGGGCCAGCCACCCGCGCCGGGCCTGTTGCCGCCCAAGGCCCAGCTCGAGGTCCTGTTCGGCGAGCTGGGACACCGTCCCGAGGCCGTCTACGTGCTGTACGACGATGAGGGCGGCGGCTGGGCCGGGCGCTTTCTCTGGCTGCTGGATGTGATCGGCCATGGCCGCTACCACTACCTCAACGGCGGCCTGCATGCCTGGCGCGCGGACGACCTGCCGCTGAGCCAGACGACTCCGCCCAGCGCCGGCGGCCCGGTACGCTTGCAGCTGCATGACGCGCCGACCGCCAGCCGCGACTACCTGCAGAGCCGTCTGGGCGCCGCCGACCTGGCCATCTGGGATGCCCGCTCGCCCGGCGAATACAGCGGCCAAAAGATGCTGGCGGCCAAGGGCGGGCATATCCCCGGTGCCGTCAATTTCGAATGGACCGCAGCCATGGACCCGGCCCGCCACTGGCGCCTGCGCGAAGACCTGCAACAGATACTCGACGGCCTGGGCATCAGTCCGGACAAGGAAGTGATCACCCACTGCCATACCCATCACCGCTCCGGCTTCACCTACCTGGTCGCCAAGGCCCTGGGTTATCCGCGGGTGAAGGGCTATGCCGGCTCCTGGTCCGAGTGGGGCAACCACCCGGACACCCCAGTCGAAGCCTGAGCCCCGACCCCCTCACTTATTTAGCGACGAACTACACGACATGAAAACTGTAAAAGAACGCCTGTTTATCCTCAGCCAGTACCTGCTGCCCCATCACCTGTTGTCGCGCCTGATCGGCCATGCCGCCGAATGCCGCGCGCCCTGGTTCAAGGACCGCCTGATCGGCTGGTTCGCCCGCCAATACCAAGTGAATATGGCCGAGGCCCAGGTCGAGGACCTGGATGCCTATGCGCACTTCAACGCCTTCTTCACCCGCGCCCTGAAAGACGGCGCACGGCCGCTGGACACGACCCCGGGCGCCGTACTGAGCCCCGCCGACGGCGCGATCAGCCAGTTGGGCCCGATCGAGCACGGCCGGGTCTTCCAGGCCAAGGGCCACAGCTTCAGCGTGCTGGATCTGCTGGGCGGCGACAGCGCGCGCGCCGCGCCCTTCATGGGCGGCGACTTCGCCACCGTCTACCTGTCGCCCAAGGATTACCACCGAGTGCATATGCCCCTGGCCGGCACCCTGCGGGAAATGGTCCATGTGCCGGGCCGGCTGTTCTCGGTCAACCAGAGCACCGCCGAAAACGTACCCGAACTCTTCGCCCGCAACGAGCGGGTGGTCTGCCTGTTCGACACCGAGCACGGCCCCATGGCCGTGGTGCTGGTAGGCGCCATGATTGTCGCCAGCATCGAGACCGTCTGGGCCGGACTGGTGACCCCGCCGAAACGCACGCTCAGGAGCTGGCGCTACGACGACGCGGCACGGGCGCCCATCAACCTGGCCAAGGGCGCGGAGCTGGGTCGTTTCAAGCTCGGTTCGACGGCCATCGTGCTGTTCGCCCCGAACCAGGTGCAGTGGGCCGAGTCCCTGACCGCCGGCAGTGTCGTGCGCATGGGCCAGGCCATGGGCGAGCCACGCAGCCAAGGCTAACAGGCGGTTGAAAAACCACTGCGCTACCTTTTTCAATGGCCTGCTAATCCGCGGCGCGCGGCGTGCCTGGAGGTTCCGCTCGCCCGCGGAACCTATGGCAACAGGCCATGCTCCAATGACATAACCTACTCTTCTTGTCGAGCTTGTCCGCCCAAGTGCCTGATCACCGCCAACAACTTGGACGGGCTGCGAGCCCCACGGGATGCTGCTAGAGTGGAAACCATCTGCAGATGAAGTGAATTGCGCCAGGAATGAACTCGCTTGACCCCCCTGTGCCGTTGGAGCATCCGAGTTACATGGAAAAACAGAGTCCGCACCTGCTGTTGCGTGTCCCGACCCCCGCTCGACAGGCCCTGTCTTTTTGCGAGCCGAGCCCACGCGACCTGAAACGCTGGATTGCCGGTTTGCCCAAGGCCAACCTGGGGGAGATGGCGCGCCAGCTCTATCAGAGCCTGGTGGAACTCAATCAGTTGGTGACGCCTGCGGACAACCGCCTGCAACTCCTGGAGCTGTTGCGCCCCGAAGTCTATTTCGTCTGCAAGCACCTGGAACGGCACTTCCTCAACCAGGCCATCGTGCTCGATGAGCGGCCGCGCAAGGTCGCCAACCTCTGCCAGGCCCTGCAGAACCACCTGGCCGTCGGCTACAAGCTGATCATCGCCCAGGAAGCCCAGCGCCCCGCTCGCGAGCGCACCCATCTGCTCCCCACCGCCCTGCAGCGGGCGACCCATTGCCTGTGCGGGCCGCTGATACGCGCCAGCCAGCTGTACTGCCCGGTTCCCGAGGGGCTGTGGCTGGAACTGCACCAACTCTATCAACTGGCCTGCAGCCGTGACTTGCAGCACCTGGTGGTTCGCGACGCTCAAGCCCTGCACACCC
>DATDTH010000739.1:0-8944 GCA_035290985.1 Pseudomonas sp.
GCCCTGGCCCGGGCGATATTGATCTGGGCCAATTGGTAGTGGGACATGCAGGCTCCTCGAGAACTCATGGGGGTCACAGTTCGAACGTCACTTCATTCATCACCCGCGCCTGACCACCCGCCATCAGGCCCTGGATCCGACCGTCCTGCAGGTTCAGCTCGACCCTGATCAGGCTGGGCGACGGCGGCTGCATCAGATAACCCTGCTCGATCGACAGCTGCGATTGCGCCAGGCCCATGCGGTCATGGAGAAAGCAGGCCAGCGGTCCCGCCGCCATGCCGGTCGCCGACTCTTCGGCGATGCCGTAGCGTGGCGCAAACATCCGCGCGCCAGCGGCGCGGCCCGGCAACCGGGTGACGCGGGAAAAGGCGTAGACGCCGATCAGGTCGAGACGCTCGCTCAAGCGCTCGAGGCGCGCCTGATCGTGTCGCAGCCCGGCCACCTCGGCCTCGCCGCGCAGCGGCAGCAGGATAAAGGCGCCGCCGGTGTCGACCCGGGTTGGCAGCAGCCCTTCGACCAGGTCCCGGGGGTCGAGCCCCAGGGCGGCCAGCACCTCGGCCACGTCCTCGCCCCCAAGCTCGGCATAACTCGGGGCGCGCTGCTCCATAAAGGCGCTATCGCCGGCCAGCAGAATGTCACGCGTGCCGTCGAGGGTTTCCTTGCTGCTCCAACCCTCGCCGACCCGGCCGAGTTGGTGCAACAAGGCGAAGGTGGCCACGGTCGCATGGCCGCAATGGGCGATCTGCCGGGTCGGGGTGAAGAACTCCAGCTTGAACGCCGCGCACTGGGAACGCGACACGAAGGCGGTCTCCGACAGCCCCACCCGCGCGGCGATCGCCAGCTTCTGCTGCGCCCCGAGGGCATCGGCATCGAGCACCACACCGGCCGGATTACCCCCCTGCCCGCCCTCGACGAATGCGTTGACCACCCTGACTTGTACCTGCATGGTTCACTCCTTTTACGCCTTGACCGACTGTTACTTACGCACCAGCGGATCATTCCAGAAGTGCCGCTCGGTTTCCTGGAAAACATCCGCTCGGCTCAGGCCGAGATCCTTGAGCGCCGCCTCATTGAGCCCGGCCAGTCGCCGGCGCTGGCGCGCCAGTTCGTTCCAGCGCAGGATCCGTCGCACCAGGGTCTGCAGCCAGACCAACCCGCCCTGCCGGCGGGGAAACGCAGCGACTGTGACAAAACCTTTTTGACCTTTCATCTCCAAGCCCTCCTTTTCAGCATCTCGGCTTTACCGGCTTGGCGTCAGTCTCATCTTCGGCTTAAGATCAATCCAACGAATGTTTCTTATGCGTTCCATCTTCGAGATTGATGTATGGCCCAGTACCCCGCGATCGACACCGAACTGCTGCGCACCTTCGTCGCCATTGCCGACCACGGGGGCTTCACCCGGGCCGGCGAAATGGTCAATCGCACCCAATCGGCCGTCAGCATGCAGATGAAACGCCTGGAAGAGGACGTGGTGCAGCGCGCCCTGTTCCAGCGTGACGGCCGCCAGGTCCGCCTGACCGCGGAGGGCCAGGTGCTGCTGGGCTATGCCCGGCGCATCCTGCGGCTACACGGCGAAATGCTGACCACCCTGCGCGAACCCCATATGGTCGGCTCGGTGCGCATCGGCACGCCAGACGATTATGTGATGCGCTTTCTGCCGGGCATTCTCTCGCGCTTCGCCCAGGCCTACCCCCTGGTCCAGGTCGAGGTGCACTGCGAATCCTCTTCGCAACTGCTGCAGCGCCAGGACCTGGACCTGTCGATCGTCACCCGCAAACCGGGTACCGAGATCGGCCAGTTGCTGCGCCAGGAACGGTTCGTCTGGGCCGAGGCCATAGGCTTCAGCCCCCATGAGGAAAGCACGCTGCCCCTGGCCATGTTCAACACCGATTGTTTCTGCCGCACCTGGGCCTGCAACGCCCTGGAGGCGATGGAACGCGACTACCGGGTCGCCTACACCAGCCCCAGCCTCTCGGCGATCATGGCCGTGGTCAGTGCCGGTCTGGCGGTCACCGCCCAATTGCAGAGCCTGATCACCGCGGACATGCGCATCCTGGGCGAGGCCGATGGCCTGCCCGAATTGCCCATGTGCAGCATCGTACTGCTGCGCAACCCCCTGAGCCCGTCACCGGTCATCGAGTGCCTGGCCGAGCACATCGCCGACGGCTTCAGGCCCTGAAGCCGAGCAGCAGCGCACAGAGCAGCAGAAAGCTACAGAACAGCCCGCGCAGCAGCGCCTCCGGCAACGCATGGGCCAGCTTCACCCCCCAACTGATGCTCAGCAGCCCGCCGACCGCCAGGGGAAGCCCCAACGTCCAATCGACCTGCCCGTGCAGCCCATAGGTGAGCAGGGTGACGCCGGTGCTCGGTGCAGCCAGCGCCAGGGACAGCCCTTGGGCGACCACCTGGCTGGTACCGAACACGCTGGTCAGGACCGGCGTGGCCAGCACCGCGCCCCCCACGCCGAACAGCCCGCCCAGCAGGCCGGAACTGGCCCCCAGCAGCCCCAGCCAGGGCCAGGGCTGGCGCAACGCGGAGCTGACCCGCGCCGGGCGCATGCACAGGCGGGCCAGGTTGTAGGCCGCGAGCACCAGCAGGAAGACCACGAAAGCCAGGCGCATGGACTCGGCCTCCAGCGCCACCGCCCAGCTCGAGCCGAGCACCGCGAACCCCAGACCCGACAGGCCCAGGGCCAGCGCATAGCGCGGCTCGATCGGATTGCGCTGATGGTAGCGCCAGAGCGCCAGCAGCACGTTGGGCACCACCATGACCAGCGCCGTGCCTTGGGCCAGTTGCTGGTCCAGGCCGAACAGCAGCCCCAGAACCGGAATGGCGATCAAGCCACCGCCGATGCCGAACAGGCCACCGAGAGTGCCCAGGACCAGGCCCAGCATCAGGTTGATTAACGGGTCGATCGGGCTCATCGGCAAGACTCCTGGACAGGCAAGCATGCTACCGAGTCGCGACTGGTACGGAAACGCATAGCCACGCACAATGGCTATGCATATCTCGCATAGGCAAGACCGGCAATGAACCCCGACGCCCTGACCGACCAATTGGTCTTGTTTATCGACGTGCTGGAAAGCGGCAGTTTTTCCGCCGCCGCGCGCCGCCATCCCCTGACGCCTTCGGCCGTCGCCCGGCGCATCGACGCCCTGGAACGCGCCCTGGGCAGCACCCTGTTCAGCCGCAGCACCCACGCTGTGCGCGCCACGCCGGCCGGGCTGGCCTTCGCCGAGCGGGCCCGGCGCATTCTCGCCGAATTGCGCCTGGCCCGCGCCGAAGCCGTGTCCCTGAGCAGCGCCCCGGAAGGCCTGATCCGCATCGATGCCCCGGCGCCCTTCGGCCGCCGCCACCTGGCACCGGCCATCGCCGAATTCCTGGTGGCCTACCCAGGCCTGGATGTGCAGCTGCGCCTGATCGACAGTTTCGTCGACCTGCACGGCGAACACCTGGGGCAAGTGGACCTGGTGCTGCGCATCGGTCCGCTGGCCGATACCCGGCTGGTCGCCACGCCCTTGGCGCCCATGGTTCGGGTGGCCTGTGCCAGCCCCGACTATCTCAGGCGTAGCGGCATCCCGCGCAATCCGGGCGAACTGAGCGAGCACCAGGGCCTGGATTGGGACGCCCTGGCCCCGCCCTATGCCTGGCGCTTCGAACAGGACGGCCGACTGCTGCTGTGTCGCCCGCGGCGCATGCGCATGACCGCCAACAACGCCGAAGCCTTGCTCTGCGGCGTCCTCGCGGGCCTCGGCATCGCGCACCTGCCGACATGGCTGATCAGCGATCATTTGTTGCGTGGTGAACTGCTACCGCTGTTTTGCGAGAACGGCCTGCCAACGGCCGAGCCCAGCGGCATCTACGCCCTGCGCCTGGAGGGTCAGGCCAGCACACGCAGTCGCCTGCTGCAGGAATTTCTCAAGGCGCGCTTCGCCCCCGTGCCGCCCTGGGACCTGGCCCTGCGCAGCGGCCTGGGACGAGGCTAGGCCACCCGGCGCGTGAAAACGTCAATATCCGCAGGCCGCCGTAGTGCTGCTGCCCTCTCCCATAAATGGGCGAGGGGAGCCAAGCGCGTGCCTACGCCAGGCCACAACGGCCTCCGACCGATTATCGCTGTGACGCGAAAGAGTGGCGCGCTAAACTTTGCCCTCGGATTTGCGGAGACGCCGGCATGACCCTACCCCCTTGTAATGAACAGCTGCGGCTGGATAACCAGCTGTGCTTCGCGCTCCACTCCACCTCACTGCTGATGACCAAGGTCTACAAACCCCTGCTGCGGGCCCTGGGGCTGACCTACCCGCAGTACCTGGCCATGCTGGTGCTCTGGGAAAACGATGGCATCACGGTCGGCGAGATCAGCACGCGCCTGCTCACCGACCCCGGCTCGCTCACCCCCCTGCTCAAGCGTCTGGAGGCCGAAGGCCTGCTGACCCGGACCCGCAGCAGCCGCGATGAGCGCGTGGTGGAGCTGCGTCTGAGCGACAAGGGCCGCGCCCTCCACGACCAGGCCCAGGCTCTGCCTGGCTGCATCCTGCGCACGACGGGACAGAGCGTCGAGCAGCTCCGCGTACTCAGGCAGGAACTGGTTGCCCTGCGCAGCAACCTGCAAAAGGCCGTCTGACGGCCTTATTTCAGACGCAGTAGATTCCGCTCCGTCTAAAAATTATCTTGCGCGCTAAATAAATCATCGCTAGAGTTCGCCTCACGCACTTGCTTAGCGCACAATATTTTTGACAACTAACTAATTGGAGCTCGGCCATGCAAGCCATCAAAGTCCTGTACACCGCCACCGCCACCGGGGGCCGTGACGGCCGCGCCGTTTCTTCGGACGGCACCCTCGACGTAAAGCTCAGCACCCCCCGCGAACTGGGCGGCCAGGGCGGTGAAGCCAGCAACCCGGAACAGCTGTTCGCCGCCGGCTATTCCGCCTGCTTTATCGGGGCCTTGAAATTCGTCGCGGGCCAGAGCAAGCAAGCGTTGCCGGCCGACACCTCGATCACCGGCAAGGTCGGTATCGGCCAGATTCCCGGCGGTTTCGGCCTGGAAGTCGAACTGGAGATCAGCCTGCCCGGCCTGACCCTCGGCCTAGCCGAAGAACTGGTCGCCGCCGCGCACCAGGTCTGCCCCTACTCCAACGCCACCCGCGGCAATATCGACGTCCGCCTGATCACCCGGGTCTGATCCGCCAAACAGCGCATATCTCGGGCCGGCGTGCGTCTGACGCACCGCCGACCCGACCGCCCCCTCTCAGGGCCCGCTCGGCGCCCTAGCTGCCCACTGTTTCCACGCCCCCCGTCTGGCAGCAAGTCCTACTTATAGAGTGACAACTATATAAATAATCGCCATGACAGCGATTGATGTATCGAATGATCGTTACGCTATAAGCGCGACGAAGCATTTAAACAAATAAAATTTATATCAATTAGCCATTACTTGATGATATTACGAAGACTGCAACCCCGAACTTAGGGCTACCACCGGTCGGAACTCTAACCGTATCGAAGCGAATTACAAAAATACACAAAAGCCGCCAACAACAAAAAATTGACGCTTTATTTGTTATAACTTTTTTGAATAAGCCTAAAACACTGAACCTTTAATACTGGCAAAGTGCAAACTTCTGCAAGGCCAGCATTATCAATTAGCATCAATAACAAAATATTGACACTTTAAATTGATAAATGGCTCTTACTATTTCCAGATTATCCAATCACTATAAAAACCGCTGAGATTCTTACTCCGCCGTATCTCAGTGACCGCAGTTTTATTTCTATCAACCCCTCAACTCTTAGTTCGTGCGTATCGTGCTGGATGCCGAGTAAGTAATTACCATCTCGTGGATGAGGTGTGCCCCCGACTGAAGCAGTTCTCCAACAAGAGAGATCAGTCATGATCAAGCGTGCAATTCAACATTTCACCGCCTGCCCAAAATCTCCTCGAATATCGACCGCGTTTTGCAACTGGCGCCGCGTCAGCGGCAAGGTTCAGCGCGCGCTGGTACTCGCCATACTGGCCATCGGCGTTTCGCCCCTGGCCTCGGCACTCAGCCTAAAACCCAGCACGCCCCCCTTCAGCCTGGGCTCTGACTCCGCCTACTTCGTGAAAAACGTGTCCTACGGGCCCACTTCCCAGCACACCCTGGATATCTTTGTCCCCAAGGCGAGCTACAAGAGCAAAACCAAAACCCCGCTCGCCATCTTTATCCATGGCGGTGGTTTCTCCTCAGGTAGCAAGGAACAAGTCTACTCCGCCAGAAACACCCGGGAAATGATCATCGATTTGCTCAACAAGGGGGTTGCCTTCGCATCGATCAATTATCCCTTGCTGGGCTCCAACGAGAAAGAAGGCCTGATCAAATCCCTCAATGGCATCAAGCGGTCGGTGCAGTTCGTCAAACTCAATAGCGGCAGTTTCAATATAGTACCGGAAAAAATAATCCTGCTCGGCAGTTCCGCTGGCGCCAGCAGCGCCCTGTGGTTGGCGTTCCATGACGACATGGCCAACCTTAACAGTCCCGATCCGGTGGAACAGCAATCGACCCGCGTGCACGCCGCCGTGGCCAGTGAAGTTCAATCGTCCATGGATATGGTCAGGTGGGAAGAAGTCTTCGCCCAATACAATTTCTCGGTAAGTTCTGTAGCCAGCGCCGCACAGAAATTTTATGGCATCAGCAATTTGCAGGAACTCTATAGCCCGCGCATCGTGGCCTATCGGCAGAATGTCGACCTGCCCCTCTTGATGGATGCCTCCGACCCGGAAATATGGGTGGCTAACCAGAGTGTCCCGGTAACCAAACCAACCAGTATCGGCATCCTCTATCACCACCCCTACCATGCCAAGTACCTGCGCGACAGGGCCCTGCAAGTGGGTTTGAAAGGCAGTTTTTACATCCCACGGATGAATATCATGCCATCCCCGCAAGAAACCATGACCCAGTTCATTCTTAGAAAAGTCCAATAGGTACTCTTGCGCCCATTCAACCACCGGTTCCCGCCGCAAGCGGGGCCCGGTGGTTGGCTATATGGTCAAGGAGTCCAGCCTCTACAAAACCGGCCAGCCACCGCACGCAACCGGGTCTCAGCTATTGTCGGGTTACGCCGCGCGGCGAGTGTGGCGTGACTGGCCAGACCGGCGTTCCGCGCGGCTAACCTAGGCGGCCCCAACCGACCTACGAAAATGCCGCCGTCTCGGGATTGATCGGGTCGAATTCATTTGCACAATGGGCCGCGGCAAGAGGCAGGGCCCTTAAACGATTCGAGGGCCCTAAGGCCCTCGAATCATTTACGCCGTGCCCACCACTTGGATCACCCGGGCATCAGGAATCCCTGGCCGGGTGATGTGGCAGCGCTCCAGATTATGGAGCGGACTGAGGTACTTAAACCGGAGCCTTGGCGCGGGACTTGTACTCGCCGGTACGGGTATCGATTTCGATCCAGTCGTCGATTTCACAGAAATCGGCAACCTTGACTTCGGTGCCGTTGCTCAGCTTGGCAGGTTTCATTACCTTGCCCGAGGTATCGCCACGAGCCGAACCTTCGGTGTAGGTGATCTGGCGCACGATGGTAGTCGGCAGATCGACGGAAACCACCTTGCCTTCGAAGAACACAGCTTCACAGACGTCGGTCATGCCGTCGACGATGAAGGGCAGTACGCTTTCCAGGTCATCCTGGTTCAGTTCGTACTGGTTGAACTCTTCGTCCATAAAGACGTAGTTCGGCTCGCTGAAGTAGGAGTAGGTCACCGCAACGCGATCGAGAATGACCGGCTCGAGCTTGTCGTCGGCCTTGTACACGGTTTCGGTCGAAGTGCCGGTCAGCAGGTTCTTCAACTTCATCTTGACGATGGCGCTGTTACGACCGGATTTGGTGAACTCGGCCTTCTGGATAAGCCAAGGCTGGCCGTCGATCAGGGCCACACTGTTGGGCTTCATTTCTTGTGCGGTTTTCATACGAATATCCGAATTTGGATGGGATACAAAAAATCTAGGCCGCGCATCATAGCCAATTTGAGCCAATAAGGGTATCCGGGGCTTACCAGCGGCGCCTGACGCGCCCCTCTCCAGTCGGCCGGCAACCTCAATCTGCGAGCGATGTCACGATCACACCGAAACAGGCGCCGGATCGAAACGCCAGGCCACCCAGCTGCTACATTTCAATGGAGTTCGGTGGCAACGACCTGGCTTGGCCTCGAAGCGTTTGCACCACCCCCGCGAGAGGTGACCCCGATGGGCAACATGACCTTTCCAACAGCCTGCCAGCAGTTGCGTTCGCATTTCTATCCCATAGGGTTCGAAGGCACCCTGGACAGTCCGTCCAGCATGACCGCACGACTGTTCGTGGTCGGTACCGGCGAAACCCTGTTGTCGCTTGCCGCAATCCCCTGCGCCAGCCCCCTCAGCCCTCAACGCGTCGCGCACATCATCCAGCTCATCGAAGCGGATATAGATGCCGCGATCAGCCCTCGCGCGCCCTCGCGGGAACAAGGCGCCTGCTAAAGGCTCCACTCCGACGGCAATGCCGCGGCGTGAAACGCCCGCAACTGGCTCGCCAAGTCCGGCTGAGCGGCCTGCTGTACCACCCAATGCTCGGCGTGCTCGGAGACCGCGGACCACTGTTCGAGCAGCGCGTCCCAGGCCTCGGCCATGCCCTCACCGGCATTCCAGACCCGCCAGAGTGCAGGCACGACTTGCGCGACAGCCGGACTGGCAGCTTGCAGATAATGCGTCAGGAAAGCCTCGAGTTTGTCCCAATGGGCGCCTTCGTCCTGCCGGTAGATATGCCAGAGCAATGGCCGCCCGGCCCATAACGCCCGCAGAAAGGAATCCTCTCCGCGCACCGCGTTGAAATCGCAACTCCAGAGCAAAGGGTCATAGTCCTCCTGCCGGATAAACGGCAGGACCTGCAGGCTCAGCGCCCCACGCGCGTACCGGTCCCCCGCGCGCAAG
>DATDTH010000740.1:0-3955 GCA_035290985.1 Pseudomonas sp.
CGCGCCAGCTCGCCGCAGTAGTTGTCCTGTTGCCAGCGCAGCAACTGGAACGGATTAGCCGTCAGCATGCCGCGTGTCAGCAGTCGATCCTGTGCCAGCTGCTCAGCCGTGAGGCTGATCAAACTGCTGGCCAGGTACTCACGGGTGGCCTGCTGCGCACGCCGCTCGCTGACCTGGGCGATCTTCCAGCCCAGCGCCAACACCACGCCGAGCAGCATCAGCCCGGTCAGGGCCCAGCCCAGCCGACGCAGCCGACGCACGCCGTCGTCCATCCCATAGTCCCGATTCACCCCTGCCCCTTGGCCGCCGAGGCCAGGTCCCACATCGGCAGGAACACCCCCAGCGCCAGGATCAGCACCATCACGCCCATGCCGACTATCAGGATCGGCTCGATGGCGTCGGCCAGCTGCTTGAGGTCGTAGTCCACTTCCTGCTCGTAGAAGTCGGCCACCTCGACGAACAGGTCGTCCAGGGCGCCGGTTTCCTCGCCCACCGCCATCATCTGCAGCACCAGCGGGGTGAACAGCCCGCTGGCCGAGGCCGTGCGGGTCAAGGCCTCGCCGCGCTCGATGCCCTCGCGCATGCCGAGTATGGCCCTGCCGATATAGAGGTTGCCGACGCTGGCGCTGTTGATCGACAGGGTCTGCAGCAGCGGCACGCCGGCGCGGTACATCATGGCGAAGGTGCGGGTGAAGCGAGCCAGGGCGATGCGTTCGAACAGGCCGCCGACTATCGGCAGGCGCAGCTTGATCTGGTCCCACTTGAGCGCGCCGGCCTCGGTGTTCTTCCAGCGGACAAAGGCATAGCAAGCTGCCACTACTAAGATCAACATCAGCCACCAATAGTTCTGAAAGAACTCCGAGGTGCCCATCAGGATCCGCGTGGGCAAAGGCAACTGCGCCTTGAACTGGGCGAACACCTTGGCGAAGGCCGGGATCACGAACAGGTTGATCACCACCAGCGCCACCCCCATGGCGCCGAAGACGAACATGGGGTAACGGGTGGCCTGCTTGATCCGTTTGCGCGTCTCGCGCTCCATCTCCAGATAGCCGGACAACTGCTTGAAGGCCTGGTCGAGCTGGCCGGTGTTCTCGCCGACGCTGATCATGCTGATAAACAGGGTGTTGAATACCTTGGGGTGGGCATGCAGGGCCACCGCCATGCTCATGCCGCCTTCCAGGTCGCCGCGCACCGCCTGCAGCACCTCGCGGAAATACAGGTTGCGGTGCGACTCGGCCAGCCCGCCGATAGCGCGGATGATCGGCACCCCGGCCTTGCTCAGGCTGAACATCTGCCGGCAGAAGATGATCAGCTCGTCCAGCTCGATGCGTTTGCGCTTCAGCCGTTCGGCCAGCCCCGCCAGCGCATCGTCGCCGCCCTGGCGCGCCTGTTCCTGGATGGTCAGCGGGGTGATCTGCTCCGCCAGCAGCTCGCTGGCCAGGGCATCGGCCGAGCCGCTCTCGCGGCTGCCGCTGACCCGGCCACCCTTGATGTCACGCCCGGTATAGCGGAACTGGCTCATGGCACGACCTTGCTCACGCCACCACCTCGTCGGTGAGGGTGGCGCAGACCTTCAGCACCTCTTCCACGCTGGTCACACCGGCCAGGGCATAGTCCAGCGCACAGCCGGCCAGCGGCCGGTAGTGGGGGTTGGCCTTGGCCGCATCGGCGAAATCCTGCGGGTCGTTGCGGCGCAGGGCAGCGACCATAGAGGCATCCATTTCCAGCAGTTCGTAGACCCCCAGGCGGCCGGCATAACCGGTGTTGTGGCATTGATGGCAGCCGGCGCCGTGTTTGAAGCTGCGTCCGGCCAGGGAGCCACCGTGGAGGATTTCCAGCCAGGCCAGCTGGCGCGGTTCGGGCACATGCTCCTGCATGCAGTTCTCGCAGACCCGGCGGATCAGCCGCTGGGCCAGCACGGCATTCAGCGCGGTGGCGACCAGAAATGGCTCGGCGCCCATGTCGATCAGGCGCATGGCCGAGCTCATGGCGTCGTTGGTGTGCAGGGTCGAGAGCACCAGGTGGCCGGTCAGGGCCGCGCGCAGGCCGATCTCGACGGTTTCCTGGTCGCGCATCTCGCCGATCAGCACGATGTCCGGGTCCTGGCGCAAGGCGGCGCGCAGCACCCGGGCGAAACTGAGGTCGATCTTGGCGTTGACCTGGACCTGGTTGATCCGCGGCATGCGGTATTCCACCGGGTCTTCCACCGTGATGATCTTCTTCTCCGGGCTGTTCAGTTCGCTGAGGCCGGCATACAGGGTGGTGGTCTTGCCCGAACCCGTGGGCCCGGTGACCAGCACCAGGCCGAAAGGCCGCTGCAGCAGGCGACGAAAGCGCACCAGCATTTCCGGCGGCATGCCACTGGCGTCGAGGCGGGCCACACCGCCGGTCTGGTCGAGCAGACGCATCACCACCGACTCGCCGAACTGCACCGGCATGGTCGAGACCCGCACATCGATGCTGCGGTTCTTCACCCGGATATTGAAACGGCCGTCCTGGGGCAGGCGCTTCTCGGAGATATCCAGGCCGGACATGATCTTCAGGCGCATGACCAGTGCCGAGGCAACCCGTGCCTCCTTCATCACCTGCTCGTTGAGCACGCCGTCGATGCGCTGGCGAATGCGCACCACGCCCTCCTCCGGCTCGATATGGATGTCCGAGGCCTTCATCTGCACCGCGTCCTCGAACAGGGTCTGCAGCAGCCGCACCACCGGCGCCTCGGTGTTGTTGTCGGCGCCCAGCTTGGACAGGTCGAAGTCGCTTTCCCGCAGCTCGCCTTCCAGCTCGCCGGCGATCGAGGCGATCTCGCTGGTGCGGCGGTAGACGGTGTCGAGGGCCGCCAGCAGCTCGGCCTCACGCACCACCGCCGGCTGCACGCGCACCTTGAGGATGCGCTCCATCTCGTCGAGGGCGAACAGGTCCAGGGGGTCGGACATGCCGACCAGCAAGCCACCGCCCTCCCGCGACAGGACGATAACGCGAAAACGCCGGGCCACGGCCTCCGGCAGGGTCTGCACCAGGGCATTGTCGAACTTGAAATGCTTGAGCTCGATAAAGGGAATCTTCAGCTGCTCGGACAGGGCGCTGAGCAGCCGCACTTCGTCGACGAAGCCCAGGTCGACCACGGTACGCCCGAGCTTGGAGCCGCTGCGTTTCTGCTCCTGCAGGGCCAACTGCAGCTGGGCATCGTCGATCAGCCCGGCCTCGATCAACAGGTCGCCGAGGCGCACTTTGCGCTGGCGTACGTCGTTCTGGATCATCGCTGAGCTCCCAATGCGCTGCTGCGCTCGCTGGCGAAACGCCGCGAGCCGTCGTCCAGGCCCTGCCCCTGCAGGGCCTGGCGGTAATGGCGGCCCGCCTCGGCCCCTTGATCCAGCTGTTCCAGGCCGATGGCCAGGCCCAGCTGCCAGGTCGGCTGGTTCGGACGCAACGCGATCAGTTGCCGGTACAGCGCCACGCTTTCCCGCCACTGGCCGGTCTGCTGGTAACTGGCGGCCAGCAGGGCGTGGTAGTTCGGTTCTTGCGACAGCGCGGGGGGGTTGCGCTCCAGGGTCGCCACCGCGCCCTTGCTGTCGGCGGCCTGCAGTTGCGCGCGCGCCAGCAGCAGGCGCAACTCGCTGTCATGGGGCCACTGCCGAACTTGACCCGGCAGCCAGCTCAACAGCCGCTGCTGCTCGCCGCCGGCCAGGTAGGCCCGGGCCAGCCAGTGAAGAATGTCCGGGTCTTGGGCGCGGGCCTGGTGCAGCGCTTCCAGGGCACGAATGGCCTGGGCATGGTTGCCGTCCTGCAACAGATCGAGCGCCTGGGCCAGGGCATTCGGCTGGTGAGGCACGACCTTCACCTCGGGCGGGCCGCTGGGCGCTTCGACCCGGGAGATGGCAGGCACCAAGGGCTCTGGGGCTGGCGTCGCCTCCGGTGCCGGCACGGGCGCACGGGCCCAGGCCGGCAGGGGCGG
>DATDTH010000741.1:0-20088 GCA_035290985.1 Pseudomonas sp.
CTCGTCCTTTCCATCAAGCCTTAGTGCTTGCTGCGCGGGGCTTCCTTGGACATGTACTTGCCGATCTCGAACTTTCCGATGGCCATGCGGTGTACTTCGTCCGGGCCATCGGCCAGGCGCAGGGTGCGCTGCATGGCGTACCAGTAGGCGAGTGGGAAGTCGTTGGAGACCCCGGCACCGCCATGGATCTGGATCGCCCGGTCGATCACCTTCAGGGCCACATTCGGCGCCACCACCTTGATCTGGGCGATTTCGCTGGCGGCGATCTTGTTGCCGACCGTATCCATCATGTAAGCGGCATTGAGGGTCAACAGGCGCGCCATGTTGATCTCCATTCGCGAGTCGGCAATGTGGTCGATATTGCCGCCCAGACGGGCCAGAGGTTTACCAAAGGCGGTACGGGCGATGGAGCGTTCGCACATCAGCTTCAGGGCGCGCTCGGCCATGCCGATGGAGCGCATGCAGTGGTGGATACGGCCTGGGCCTAGGCGACCCTGGGCGATCTCGAAGCCACGGCCCTCACCCAGCAGCACGTTCTCGTAAGGCACCCGTACGTTCTCGAACAACACCTCGGCATGGCCGTGGGGCGCGTCGTCGTAGCCGAACACCGGCAGCGGACGCAGCACCTTCACGCCAACCGCGTCCATCGGCACCAGGATCATCGAATGCTGCTGGTGGCGCGGCGCGTCGGGATTGGTCAGGCCCATGAAAATCATGATCTTGCAACGCGGGTCGCAGGCCCCGGAGGTCCACCACTTGCGGCCGTTGATCACCCATTCGTCACCCTCGCGCACGGCGCAGGCTTCCATATTGGTGGCATCCGAGGAGGCCACGCCCGGCTCGGTCATGGCGAAGGCCGAACGTATGGTGCCGTCCAGCAGCGGCTTGAGCCATTGTTCCTTCTGCGCCTCATTGGCGTAGCGCACCAGTACTTCCATATTGCCGGTGTCCGGCGCCGCGCAGTTGAACGGCTCCGGGCCGATCAGCGAGCTGCCCATGATTTCCGCCAGGGGCGCGTATTCGGTGTTGGTCAGGCCAGCCCCCAGTTCGGAGTCGGGCAGGAACAGGTTCCACAGGCCTTCGGCTTTGGCCTTGGCCTTGAGTTCTTCCATGATGGCGGTGGGCTGCCAGCGGTCGCCCTGGTTGACCTGTTGCTCGAAAATGGCTTCGGCCGGATAGACATGGGTCTCCATGAACGCGGTGACGCGCTCACGCAGTGCTTGGACCTTGGGTGAATAGGCGAAATCCATGGGGAGCTACCTTCTTTGATTATGGGCAGTGAGGCCTGGAACTGATCCTAGATCAGGGCTTAGGATTTATCTAACCTATTCTCGCCGTGTATTAACATTCATAACCGATATATGATCGAGTGATGTGGACACCCCCCAGGAGCGCACTTGGCATGAATCTGAACAAGGTCGACCTCAATCTGTTTATCGTCTTCGACGCCATCTACACCGAAGCCAATCTGACCCGTGCCGGACAGATAGTCGGCATCACCCAGCCGGCTGTGTCCAATGCCCTCTCGCGCCTGCGGGAAACCTTCAACGACCCGTTGTTCGTGCGTACCGCCCAGGGCATGGTGCCAACCCCCATGGCGCAGAACATCATAGGTCCGGTGCGCAACGCCCTGGCGCTGCTGCGGGTGTCGGTGCAGGAAAGCCGCATCTTCACGCCCCTGCAGGCGAACAAGACCTACCGCATCAGCATGACCGACCTCACCGAGCAGGTCATGCTGCCGCCCCTGTTCCAGCGCCTGCGCCGCCTGGCACCGAATGTCTATATCGAGAGTTTTCTGGCCAAACGCCGGGAAACCACCAAGGAACTGGCGGCCGGGCGCCTGGATTTCGCGGTCGACGCGCCCCTCAACACCGACCCCCAGGTGCGCCATGTCAAGCTGCTGGAAGACCGATACGTCTGTGCCATTCGCCCGGGGCACCCCCTGGCCAAGGACAAGCTCAGCCTGGACGACTACCTGTCCCTGACCCATATCCACATTTCCACCCGGCGCAACGGTCTCGGCCATGTCGACCTGGCACTGGGCAAGATGGGTATCCAGCGCCGGATCGCCCTGCGGTCCCAGCATTACCTGATGGCGTCCACCGTGATGCAACAGACCGATATGGCCATGACCGTGCCCGAGCGCTTCGCCCGCCGCCACGAACTGCATTACTTCCCCATGCCAATCAAGGATTTACCGCCCCTGGAAACCCACCTCTACTGGCATGAAAGCACCGACCAGGATCCGGCCAATCGCTGGATGCGCGAGCAGATGATCGAATTGGCGCAACAGATCACCCAGCATGAGAAGAAGCACGAGACCCCCTGAAGCCTGGCCGGTTCCGAGTCGAACTCGGAACCGGCCAGCATCCCCCGCGCGCCCCTCGCTGAGTTCCAGCCCACTGCGGATTCGCCCTGACCATTGGTCGGCTGAGAGTGAGGCTTATTTTCATTAAGTCCCTGCGCTTTTTCGAGAATGCAGCTTCCGATTTGATGTACCGTCTCGCTTCGTCGCTTATCCAGTTCTCGAACTTTCCTCGCATAACCCCGCTTGTTATTCGCCAATCTCCGCACTTCTAAAATTTGAACCCAGTCACAAAACGGAACCAAATTCCGATTATTTCGCCACAGCCCTTCTCGTCGTCTATTCCCAAGTCAAAGGCAATATTTCCGGGCTATACGCAATGGTTCCTAAGCCTTTCGAATTGTTCACATCCGAATTGTCAAATTCAGGTACGAACGGTCACCACACTTTGGTTAGGTAGGGGCGGAACCGGTAAGTGCTGATACTTTTTGTAACCATCATCAGCACCTATACCGCGACATAAGGCCGACAGCAGTTCAGCCGGGTCGCCGGTCCGACGGATCGCCGGCCGCCGGATCGCCTCAGTAATCCATTCCGCTGCCCCGTTTCTTCGACTCATACCCTGGTCATGCGCCAGAAGGACTTGCCATGCGCCTGTATTCAGTGCTGCTGCCGCTATTGTGTACCCTGTCATTCGCCGTCCAGGCCCAAACGGCCGAGCAGGTGGCCATCCGCGCGGACGAAAACCTGCGCGGCTATGGCGACGTGCAGATGAGATTGGAAATGGTCCTGGTCAGTCCGGACGGCGAAACCGCCAGCCGCCGTCTGCGGGTGCGCAGCCGGGAAGCCGGCGAGACTCGCGACCAGACCCTGATGACCTTCGACACCCCGCGCGACCTCGCCGGGTCGGGCCTGCTGTCCCATAACCAGGCCACCGGCGACGACGAACAATGGCTGTACCTGCCCGCGGTGAAACGCATCAAGCAGATCGGCGCCCGTAACAAGTCGGGGCCCTTCATGGGCTCCGAATTCGCTTTCGAAGATATAGTCACCCCCTTCTGGCAAAAATTTCGTTATCAGTCATTGGCCGAGGACAAGCTCGACGGCCTGCCCTGTTTCACCCTGGAGCGCATTCCCAACGACCGCTACTCCGGTTATGCCCGCCAGCGCGTGTGGGTCGACAAGGCCCAGTACCTGATCCGCCGCATCGAGTATTACGACCGCAAAAACGCCTTGCTGAAAACCTACGAGGCCTCGGAGTTCCAGCAGTACGCCGGTCAATACTGGCGCCCGGGGCGGATGCTGATGGTCAACCACCAGACCGGCAAACAGACCCGCCTGCTATGGAGCGACTACAGCTTCCACACCGGACTGACGGCCCAGGACTTCAGCCAGAACGCCCTGCTGCGGGTGCGCTGAACATGCCACGCCAATTGTCCGTCCTGCTCATCCTGTTGCTCAGCCTGCCCGCCGCGGCCCTTCAGCAGCGCCACGAGCTGGGCCTGGAAGCCTGGGGCTTCGCGGAGCCCGGCGCCCAGGGCCAGGCCCGCGAGAACGCCTCCCTCAGTCTGCGCAGCGAGTTCTGGCACGACCTGGACAACGGCCGCGACCGCTTCGCCCTGACCCCCTTCGTGCGGGCCGACGGGCGCGACGCCGAACGCAGCCATTTCGACCTGCGCGAGGCCAGCTGGAACCACCTGGGCGAGGGCTACGAGCTGCGCGCCGGGGTCCGCCAGGTGTTCTGGGGTGTCACCGAAGCGGTCCATCTGGTCGACATCATCAACCAGACCGACCAGGTCGAAAGCCTCGACGGCGAACAGAAACTCGGCCAGCCGATGCTCAACCTGTCATTCGAGCGCGGCCAGCAACTGTTCGACCTGTTCCTGCTCATGGGGGCCCGCGAACGCACCTTTGCCGGCAGCGACGGGCGCCTGCGCCTGCCCCTGGTGGTGGATGAAGACCTGGCCCGCTACGAATCCTCCCGGGAAAACCGCCGCCTCGACCTGGCCGTCCGCTGGCAGCTCAACCTGCCGGCCCTGCGCCTGGGCCTCAGCGCCTTCTCCGGCACCGCCCGCGAGCCCGAACTGCAGCCGGTGGTCGACCTCAGCCAGTTGCGCTTCAGTGCCGGCCAACTCAGCGGCTTCGCCCCGGGCTACCAGCCGGTGCTGGCGCCCTACTACCCCCTGATCAACCAGTTGGGCCTCGACCTGCAGGTCACCCAGGGTGACCTGCTGTGGAAGCTGGAGGCCATCCAGCGCAACGGTGGCGCGCAGAATTATCAGGCCGCCGATGCCGGCCTGGAATACACCCAGGTCGGCGCGTTCGGCAGCGCCCTGGACCTCGGTTGGCTGGTCGAATACCTGTACGACAGCCGCGATGAGCGGGCCACCAGCCCCTTCGAGCACGACCTTCTGCTGGGCTGGCGCCTGGCGTTCAACGACGCGGCCAGCAGCAGCCTGCTGACCAGCCTGATTCTCGATCAGGAGAGTGGCGAGCGCCTGTTCAGCATCGAAGCCCAGCACCGGCTCAGCGAGGACCTGTTGCTGGAGTTGGAGTTGCGGGCCGTTGCCGGCGGCAGTCAGCGCCCCCAGAGCGCCCTGGCCTTTCTCGCCGGGCCGGACCCCGAACACAAATTGCGGCCGCTGCTGCAGGACGATTTTCTGCGCCTGGAGCTGAGCTGGTTTTTCTAGAAGGAGCAAAAAAGAGCAAAAAAACGACAGGGAAGCGTTTTTCGGAGACCGATCGGTTGATCGGCCACTTCCACCCACGCCAAGGAGGGCCGCATGAACGCTGCCTTCTGTCACCGAAGAGGCTTTGACATGAAACCGTTGCGCACCGCTGACCATGCCGATCATTGGAGTGATCACCAGATCGCCAGGCTCTCGAGCTGGATAGTCGGCCATCCGCTGCTGGCCATGCTGTTCGGCTTGTTGCTGGTCAGCGCCTGTGCCACCGGCCTGGGCGGCTACCACTATTCACTGGACCACCGGGTGTTCTTCAGCCCGGAAAACCCGCAGCTGCAGGCCTTCGAAAAGCTGCACCAGGACTATTCGAAAACCGATGCGGTGATCATCGCCCTGGCCCCCAAGGGCGGCTCGGTCTTCACCCCTGAATTCCTCGGCGCCCTGCGCGACCTGACCGAGAAGAGCTGGCAACTACCTTTTTCCCAGCGCGTCGAGTCCCTGACCAACTTCCAGTATGTGCGGGTCGAGGGCGATAGCATCGAGACCGCCGACCTGGTGCCGGACCCCGCGCAGCTGGATGCCGTGGCCCTGGCCGAGATCCGCCGCGCGGCCCTGGCCGAACCCTTCCTGGTCAATGCCCTGGTCAACCCCGAGGGTTCGGTGGCCGGAGTCCGCGTGACCCTGAACATGCCCGGTGTCGACCAGATCAGGGAGGTGCCGGAGGTGGTCCAGGCCATCCGTGCCCTGGTCGCCGAGCTGCGCCAGGCCCACCCCGGCATCGACACCCACCTGGCCGGCCAGACCATCGCCAACCAGGCCTTCCCCGAGGAATCCCAGGCCGACTTCGTGCGCGTCTGGCCCTGGTTCGGCCTGACCATGATGCTGCTGCTGGTGTATTTCTACCGCAGCGTCAAAGCCATGCTGGTGACCTTCCTCGCCTGCCAGCTTGCGGTCGTGGGCGGTGCCGGCCTGATCGGCTTCTTCAGCCCGACCATCAACGACTCGGTGATCATCTCGCCGATCATGATCCTGTCCATGGCCTTCGCCGATGGCATCCACCTGGTGGTGAACTGGATCCAGGGCATGCATGAGGGCCGCGACAAGCGGGCGGCCATGCTCGAGAGCCTGCGCAGCAACATGGGCGCCATGACCGTCACCTCGCTGATGACCGCGATCGGTTTCCTGACCCTGCACTTCAACGATTCGCCGCCCTTTCGCGTGATGGGCTACATAGTCGCCGCCGGGGTGATGGTCGCCCTGCTCGTCACCTTCTTTATCACCGCGCCCTTGCTGGCCGTCTTGCCCGGTAAACCACCGAAGAAGATTTCCCGGCTGATGACCGCCGATTCGAAGCAGATGGGCCATCTGGCCGACTTCGTGATCCGCCGCCGTTACCCGATTTTCGCGCTGCTGCTGGTGCTGGCCGGACTGCTGATCGGTTTCGTCCCGCGCAATCAGGTCAACGACGACATCGTCAAGTACTACACCCCGCAGACCACCTTCCGCCAGGACATGGAGTTCGTCAACCAGCACCTGACCGGCATAGGCGAGATCAACTACTCCCTGCCCGCCGGCGGAGCGGACCGGATCAGCGAACCGGCCTACCTGAAGACCCTCGACGCCTTCCAGCAGTGGCTCAAGACCCAGCCCGACGTAACCCAGGTGAACTCCCTGGTCGACATCATCAAACGCATGAACCAGGTGATGCATAACGACGACCCGGCCTACTACCGCGTCCCGGACAACCGCGAGGAAATTGCTCAGTACCTGCTGCAATACGAACTGTCGATGCCCTACGGCATGGACCTCAACTACCTGATCCGCTTCGACCGCTCGGAGTCGCGGGTGCGAGTGGCCGTGGGCACCTCCAGCGGGCAGAAGATCATCGCCGTCGACGCGGCGGCCAACGCCTGGCTGCAACAGCACGCACCTGCGACCATGCAGGTCCAGGGCGCCTCGCTGTCGCTGATGTTCGCCCATATCGGCGAACGCTCGATCACCGGCATGTTCGGCGGCATGCTCGGTTCGCTATTGATGGAGTCGCTGTTCGTCATGCTGGTGTTCGGCGCCTGGCGCCTGGGTTTCGCCAGCTTCGTCGGCAACCTGATTCCCATCGGCATGGCGTTCGGCGCCTGGGCTCTGCTCAACGGCAATATCGACCTGGGCCTGACCCTGGTGCTGGGGATCTCCTTCAGCGTGGTGGTGGACGACACCATTCACTTCATCAGCAAGTACGAACACGCCCGCAAAACCGGGCTGGGTCCCGAAGACGCCATACGCGCGGCCTTCCGCAAGGTCGGCTTCGCCCTGCTGACCACCACCCTGGTGCTCGGGCTGGGCTTCGCCTGGCTAGGCAACTCCCATATCCAGGTGACGGTGAACACGGCCATCGTCACCACCATCACCATCGCCTTCGCCCTGCTGGTGGACCTGTTCCTGTTGCCGATCCTCTTCCTTTTCATCGACAAGCGCGACATGGCCGTACAGCTCGCGCCCGACCACGCCGACCTGGCGAAGGTGGCCCAACATGGCTAACGACACTCAACGACCGTCCGAACAGGACCTGACCCAGGTCCGCCAACAGATCAGCCACGCCCTGGGGCGCGCGACCATCGCCGAACTACATCGCCCACGGCCCTGGCTGGATACCCTGGCGGTGTTCGGCGGCCTCGGCCTGTTCGGCCTGAACCTGCACGCGCTCGCCAGCCTGGCCTTCGGTCCGCTGTGGCTGTTGCTGTTCGTCCTGCAGGGGTTCCTGCTGCAGCTGCTGGGACTGGTCAGCCACGACCTGTTCGTCCACCGCCGGGTCTGGGGTCCGCGCGGCTCCTGGCTGGCCAGCCTGCCGCTGACCCTGCCGCGGCTGTCGCTGCCCACCGGTTACGAACAGGCGCACCTGGCCCATCACCGCTGGATCGGCACCGAACGGGACACCGAGGCCTACAAGCAGCAACTGGACAGCCGCGCCAAGCGTTGGCTGTTCGCCACCCTGCTGGGAATCAAGCTGGCCCAGGCCGGCAAGCTCAAGCAGGGCGAAGCCCTCAAGGGCTACCACGACGTCAGTGGCCAGGGCGCCGCGATCGAGTCCCGCGCCCGTCTGGAGAAGTGGCTGATGCGTGGCGGCCTGCTGGCCCTGCTGCCCCTGGCCTGGTTCTTCCCCGCCCATACCCTGCTCGGCTATCTGCTGCCGGTGCTGGTCATGGGGCCGATCGTCAACAGCCTGCGGATCATCATCGAACACGCCGAGGCCAACCCCGACAACCCCTGGCACTGGTCGACCTGCTACCGCACCGGTCCGCTGAGCCGGCTGCTGTTCTTCTGGGATTCGGGCGACTGCCATGTGGTCCACCACATCTTTCCACGCCTGCCGTTCTACCACATGGGCCGTGCCGTCGAGCTGATGCGCCCGCAGCTCCTGGCCCATGGCGTGGTGGAGCGCCGCTCCTTCCTGGCGCTGCTCAAGGGCTGGTTCATCCAGGGCCATGCCCACCGCAGCCTCTGGCCGCGCGCCAAGGGTGCCGACGCCGCTTCGATTTCTTCCGTTTCCTGACAGGGATTGCCATGCACACGCACACCTTGACCACCGCTTCACCCTTCAGCAGCCGCTTCCTGGCCTGGCTTGGGGAACGCTTTCCCTTCGCCAACGCCCTGCTGTTCTTCATCCTCTACCTGGCCAGCGCCGCGGTGGTGCGCGCCGGCCAGGCCGGCGGCATCGAGCTGAGCCTGGGCGACCTGATCGGCTGCCTGGTCACCTGGTCGTTCTTCCTGCTACTGCGGGTGCTCGACGAGCACAAGGACTACCAACTCGACTGCCAGAACCACCCCCAGCGGGTACTGCAAAGCGGGCTGATCGAGCTGCGTCACCTGAAAATCGCCGGCCTGCTGGCCGTCGCCGCCCAAGGGCTCTGGTCCCTGTGGCTGGACCAGGGGATCGGCCAGGTGACCCTGGCCTGGCTCGTCCTGCTGGCCTGGACCGGCCTGATGGCCAAGGAGTTCTTTATCCACGACTGGCTCAACCGCCACCTGACCTGGTATGCGGTCTCGCACATGCTGGTCATGCCCCTGGTCATCTGGTGGCTGGCCAACCTGGCGCTGCCCGGCGTCAGCCTGAGCCCCAGCCTGCTGACCCTGATGGTCTTGGCCTTTATCAGCGGCTTCTGCTTCGAGCTCACCCGCAAGACCAAGGGCCCGGAAGAGGAGCGCGACAGCATCGACTCCTACTCGCGGATCTTCGGCACCCGCAGCGCGGCGGTGCTGGTGGTGGCGCTGGTCAGCGCCATGTTGCTGAACCAGCTGTGGCTGCTCCGGTTGCTGGTCGCACCGCTGCCGATCTGGGCGCCGGTGCTGCTGCTGGTGTTCTACGTCCTGGCCCTGCGCCAACTCATCGCCTTTATCCGACTGCCCTCGGCGGCCCTGCGCGGCAAGAACGAAGCCCTCGTCGGCCTGACCATGCTGACCGGCTATGCCGTGCTGATCGCCGTCGTGGTGGTCGAACACGGCCTGTCTTTATCGTTGATATAAGGGAGTAGACCATGCGAATCAATACCCAAGAAGATGCGCAGCGTATGCCCTTCAGCGAGAGGCATCACGCCTGTCTGACGCTGCTGGTACCCACCGCGCTAAGCCCGCTGATCCCCCTGGAAGTGTCCAAGGACCACCTCTGGGTACTCCTGCAGTCGGACAGCCCCTTGCCGGCCCTGGGCACCGGGCTGAAAAACCTGCAGCTGCATGCCCTCGGCCAGGATTTCATCCTGCCGAACATGCGCCTGGAACATGTGCGCAAGACCGGCGAAGGCCCGCACCTGTTGCTGTCCAGCGACGACTGCGAGATCACCACCCAGCGCCTCTGGGAGCTCAGCTACCGGATGCGCATGCAGCCCCAGCGCGGCGCCGAGGTGAACTACGACGAACTGACCCTGCCCAAGGTGCCGGCCCGCGGCCTCTACACCGAGCAGGCCCGCCAGGAGCGCCTGAGCTTCGCCCGCCAGCAGACCGGCGCCCTGCTCGGCGAGGTCGAGCAGACTCGCCTCGATCCGCGCAAGCTGATCAGCAATATCGAGGCCTTTATCGGTACGGTGGAAATCCCCGTGGGCCTGGCCGGTCCCCTGCATATCAAGGGCGAGCATGCCGTGGGCCTCTACTACGCGCCCATGGCGACCTCCGAAGGCGCCCTGCTGGCCTCGGCGACCCGCGGCGCCACCGCCCTGTCGCGCTCCGGCGGGGTAACCACCCGGGTGATCGGCCAGCGCATGATGCGCGTGCCGTTGTTCGGCTTCGCCTGCATGAAACAGGCGCTGTTCTTTGCCGACTGGGTGCAGGATCAGAGCCAGGACCTGGCCATGGAGGTGCGCAAGTTCTCCAACTTCGCCAAGCTGATGGAGGTTCAGGCCCAGGTCATCGGTCGCAACGTGCATGTGCATTTCATCTATGAAACCGGCGACGCCGCCGGGCAGAACATGACCACCACCTGCACCTGGCAGGCCTGCCAGTGGATCTTCAAGCAACTGCAGCGCTTCGAAGGCCTCAAGGTGCTGAATTTCATGGTCGAGGCCAACCTGTCCAACGACAAGAAGGTCACCTACCAGACCTTCCTCAAGGGCCGCGGCGTGCGGGTGATGGCCGAGACGGTGCTGACCGACGAGATCTGCCAGCGGGTGCTCAAGGTCAGCGGCAAGCAACTGGTGGTGGCCTACCAGAACTTCGTCACCGGCTCCCTGGCCGCCGGCATGATCGGCTTCAACATCAACGTCGCCAACGTGGTGGCGGCCATGTTCACCGCCCTCGGCCAGGACATCGCCTGTGTCCATGAATCGGCCCTGGCCCAGTTGCACATCGAGCTGAACGAGGCCGGCGACGTCTATTGCATCATGACCATGCCCTCGTTGGTCATAGGCACGGTCGGCGGCGGCACCAACCTGCCGCAGCAGCGCGAATGCCTGGAACTGATCGACTGCGCCGGCCCCGGCAAGGCCCACAAGCTGGCCGAGGTGATCGCCAGCTATTGCCTGGCCCTGGACCTCTCGACCCTGGCGGCCATCGCCGCCGACCAGTTCGCCCGGGCCCACGAACGCCTCGGCCGCAACCGCCCGGTCAACCACCTCAAGCTCGTCGACCTGGACACCTCCTTCTTCGCCGCGGCCCTGGCCAACAGCGGCCTCTGTGCCCTGCGGCCCTATGCCGTGGAACCCCTGGTGGTGGACAGCCACGGCTCGAGCATCATCACCGAGCTGACCGCGCACAAGGTCAACAAACTGCTCGGGCACTTCCCCTTCACCCTCAAGACCAATGACGGCGACGTACGGGTCATGGCCAAGGTCAAGCCCCTGGACGGTGAAGTCATCATCATGCTCAACAGCATGGCCAGCATGTGCGATGCCCGCCTGGCACAGGCCTTCAACCAGTACCGCGAACAGCTCGGCTTCAAGGGCTGCCATATCCGCGAGCTGGCGGTGATGAGCCAGCAGGACCCGCGCTTCGTCCGCCATGCCCCACGGGTCTACGGCGTGGTCGAGGATCCGGAGCGCGAGACCTTCGTGATCATCGAGGAGCTGCTCGAGGGCCTGGAATTGATGGACAGCGCCGACGACACCCGCGACTGGACCCAGGCGCACCTGGACGCGGCCATCCGCGGCATCGCCGAGGTACACAGCATCTGGTACGGCCGCGAGGAAGAACTCAAGCAGCAGCCCTGGATGATCGATTACCCGACCGCCGCCGGCATGCTGGAAAAGCGCCGTCTGTGGGAGCTGCTCGGCACCCATGCCAGGGAAGAATTCCCGGTCTGGTTCAGCGAGGAGCACCTGTGCGTGTTCCGCAGCATCGTCAGCGGCATCGGCGACTGGTGGGCGGACATCGAGCGCATGCCGCGGACCCTGATCCACAACGACTTCAACCCGCGCAATATCGCCCTGCGCAACACGGCCGGTGACTTGCGCCTGTGCGCCTACGAATGGGAACTGGCGACCCTGCACCTGCCCCAGCACGACCTGGCCGAGCTGCTCGGTTTCACCCTGATCGCCCCGGTGGACCCGGCCTCGGTCGAGCGCTACCTGGAACTGCATCGCCTCGAACTGGAACGGCACAGCGGCCAGTCCATCGACCCGCAGCAGTGGCGCTACGGCTACAAGCTGGCCTTGCGCGACCTGCTGGTCAATCGCCTGCCGCTGTACCTGATGGCCCATACCTTCCGCCATTACCCATTTATGGAAAGGGTCTACCGCACCTTCCGTCACCTACTGGAAATCGAGGGGGTTCGCCTGTCATGACTCACTACTTCCTTACCCAGGAGCAGGCCCTGTTCCTGGCACCCGAACTGCTGGGGGACGGCAAGGCCGCCAACCTCCAGACCATCCCTCAGCCGCTGAAAATCGAAGGGAATCGCCTGTCATGACTGTCTATTTCCATACCCAGGAACAGGCTCTGTTCCTGGCACCCGAACAACTGGGCGGCAAGGCCGCCAACCTCGCCCGTCTCAGCCGCGAGGGCCTGCCGGTGCCGCGCTGGTGGGTGCTGACCACCGAGGCCTTCGAACTGCTGCTGGAGAGCAACCAGCTCAGCACCTCGATCGAGGCGCGCCTGAAGCTGGTCGGACGTGACAGCGCCGCCCTGGAAATCCTGGCCCGGCAGATCCAGCAGCAGGTCCTGGCCGCCACCTTGCCCGAGGTGCTGCGCACGCAGATCGAGCAGGCCCTGGCCGGCCGGGAGCAGGTGCAGTTCGCGGTGCGCTCCTCGGTGCTCGGCGAAGACGCCCAGGGCGCCTCGTTCGCCGGGCAGATGGACAGCTACCTGTTCCAGCGCGGTTTCGCGGCCATCCAGCAGAGCCTGCTGCAGGTGGCAGCCTCGGCCTTCAACGCCCGTGCCCTGCACTATCGCCTGAGCAAGGGCATCCCGCTGAGCGATATCCGCGCCGCGGTGATAGTCCAGGAAATGGTCGAGGGCGAGGTCTCCGGGGTGATGTTCACCGCCCACCCGATCACCGGCAGCCGCCGCCATGCCCTGATTTCCGCGGCCTGGGGTGTGGGTGAAGGCATAGTCGCCGGCATCTGCAACACCGATGAATACAGCGTCGGCCTGTTCGACGACACTGTCGAGGTGCAAGTGGCGGACAAGGACATCGCCGTGCGTTTCGACCAGGCGAGCGGGCGCGGTACCCTGGAATGCCTGGTGGACGAACCCCAATCCCACGCCCAGGCCCTGAACGACGCCCAGGTGCTGCAACTGCGCGACCAGGGCCAGCGCATCGCCACCCTGCTGCGCTTTCCCCAGGACATCGAGTGGACCCTGCGTGGCGAGCAGTTCTATATCCTGCAGACCCGCCCGATCACCCGCCTACCGGCACCGAGCCAGCCGAGCGGGCAACGCCTGGTGTTCGACAACTCGAATATCCAGGAGTCCTACTGCGGGGTGACCACGCCCCTGACCTTCTCCTTCGCCAACCGCGCCTACGCCACGGTGTACGAGCAGACCATGCGGGTCATTGGCGTGTCCGAGCGGCAGATCCACGCCCACCGCGACATGCTCGACAATATGCTCGGGCTGATCCATGGCCGGATCTACTACAACATCAACAACTGGTACCGTGGCCTGCTGCTGCTGCCCGCGTTCAAGACCAACAAGGCCGACCTGGAACGCATGATGGGCCTGACCGACCCGGTCGACCTGGTGCAGGACCAGCAACTGAGCCTGACCGCCAAGCTGGCCAAGCTGCCCCAGGTGCTGCACGCCCTGTACCTGCTGACCCGGGGGTTCCGGCGCATGGACCGCCTGGTCGCCGAGTTCCGCCAGATGTTCGAGCAGGCCTACCGCAGCCTGCCGCGCGACCAGCTGCATTGCCTGAGCGTCGGCGAGCTGATCGACCAGGCTCGGCGCCTGGACCGCGACCTGCTGCAGCGCTGGACCTCGCCCATCGTCAACGACTTCTACGTGATGATGATGAATGGCCGGGTCCACCGCGCCCTGGTCGCCGCCGGTTTCGAACAGCCCGAGGTGCTGCAGAACAACCTGTTGTCCGGCGAGGACGGCATCGAAAGCACCGAGCCGACCAAGCTGCTGCTGCGCATGTGCGCCTATATACGCACCCAGCCGGCGCTGCGGGCGCTGATCGAGCAGGCCGACAACGCCAGCCTGCTCGGCCGTGTACAGGTCCAGGACCGGGACTTCCATGGCCAGTGCCTGCACTACATCGAGCAATACGGCGACCGCACCATGGGCGAGCTCAAGCTCGAGTCCATCACCCTGCGTCAGGACCCGAGCTTTCTCTTCGCCATCCTGAAGAACTACCTGAGCCGCCCCGACCTGACCCCGGAAACCCTCGCGGCCAACGAGGCGCGCTACCGCCAGGACGCCGAACGCCAGGCCTTCGCGAGCATCGCCCAGCGCCTCGGCGCGCGCGCCTTGCGTCGTTTCAGAAAACACCTGGGGCAATTGCGTGCGGCCATCCGCAACCGCGAGAACATGCGCCTGGCCCGTACCCGCATGTTCGGCCTGTACCGCGACCTGTTCCTCGAGATCGGCCAGCAACTGGCCATGGACGAGGTACTGCTCGAGCCGCGTGACATTTTCTACCTGAGCCTGGACGAACTCTATGCCCTCAACGACGGGCGCGCGGTGCAGACCGAGCTGAAAAGCCTGGTCGCCGCCCGCCAAGCCGAGTTCGCCGGCTATGAGCAACAGGACCTGCCCCACCATTTCTGGACCTGGGGCATGGTCTACCGGCACAACGCCTATGCCTACCCGCACACCCCGCAGGTGCAGACTGAGGGCGATATCCGCGGCATCGGCTGCTACCCGGGCATTGTCGAGGAGAAGGTCCGGTTGATCTTCTCGCCCCAGGACGAACTCTCGCTCAATGGCCAGATCCTCTGCACGGTGCGCACCGATCCAGGCTGGGCGCCACTCTTCCCCACCGCCGGCGGCATCCTGGTCGAACGCGGCTCGACCCTCTCGCACTCGGCGGTGGTCGCCCGCGAACTGGGCATCCCGGCCATAGTCGGGATCCCGGGCATCACCGCCCTGTTGCGCAACGGTGAACGGCTGCGCATGGACGGCGCCGCCGGCACCATCGAACGCCTGGACCCGGTCGAATCCAGTGCGGCCGCCGAACAGCGCGCGCGGGAGATGGCCCATGGCTGATATCCAGATGAGCCCCTGGATGGGGCCTTGGCAACCGGACAGCGCGCTGCCCGATGCCTTCGTCGAACTGCCCCGGCAGCTCTATGCCGATGACCCGCACTGGCTGTGCGAAGACGCCCAGGCCCTGGCCCGGCAATTTTCCCGCGCCAACCCCTGGTTCGACAGCGGCCAGGCCTGGCTCGGGGTAATACCCGGCCAGGCCCGCCTGGCCGGCTTCGTCGGAGAGCAGCCGGTGCAGGGCGAGCGCGCGGCTTTCTTCGGCTTCTGGGAAAGCCTCGACGACCCGGCACCGAACCGGGTCCTGTTCCAGGGCCTGAGCGACTGGGCCCGTGGTCTGGGCGCCCGGCGCCTGTTCGGACCGATCAACTTCAGCACCTTTGGCACCTACCGCCTGCGTCTGGATGCCTTCGAGGCCGGCTGCTTCGCCGGGGAACCCTGGAACCCGCCCTATTACCCGGCCCTGCTCGAGTCCCTGGGCCTGGGAGTGCGCCACCGCTACCTGTCGACCTTCAACGACCTGGCGGACACAGTCGCCTCGGTGCGTCCGGTCTACCAGCAGCTCAAGCCCCAACTGGAGCAGGTGATCCGCCTGGAGGCCATGACCGGCGACTACTGGATGGCCCATCTGGACGAACTCTATGGCTTCGTCGACGCCGTGTTCGGTGCCAACTTCGCCTATACGCCGCTGTCACGCGCGGCCTTCGAGCAGCAGTGCGGCCAGTCCCTGGCCGATCGCCTGTGCCCGCGCAGTTCGGTGCTGGCCCTGGCCCATGACGGGCGGATCGCCGGTTTCTTCCTGGCCTACCCGGATTTCAGCCCGCTACTGCGCCAGGGCAATCCCCGGCGCCTGGCGGCGGCGAGCCTGAAGCAGGCCGAGCATTTCGACCTGTTGCCCGCGCCACGCCGGCTGCTGGCCAAGACCGGCGGCGTGCACCCGGCATTTCGCGAGCATGGCCTGTTCACCGCCATGGGCTGCGAGCTGTCGCTGCGCGCCGAAGCCCATTACCAGCGGATCATCGGCGCCATGGTGCGCGAGGACAACAACTCCCGGCAGTTCGCCCTGCGCCATGGCGGCAGCGACCTGCACCACTACGGCCTGTACCAGGGCAACTTATGAATACCGCGAACTTTTGCGACGCCATAGTCGTCGCCGCCCGTCGTCACCCCCAGCGCCTGGCCCTGCGGGTGCCCCGCCTCGCCGACGGCTACCACAGCGCCGATCACCTGAGCTATGCCGAACTGCTGGCCCGGGCGGCCCAGTTGCAGCAGGGCCTGCTCCAGGCCGGGCTGCGCCGGGGCGACCGGGTCCTGCTGATCGCCCAGCCAAACCTGGACCTCTACGCCGCCATTCTCGCCCTGCTCGGCCTGGCCATGGTGCCGGTGCTGCTGGACCGCGGCATGAGCCGCGCGCGCCTGCTCGCCTCGATTCGCCTGAGCGGCGCCCGGACCCTGCTCGGCGAACGGGAACTGATCAAGCGCTGGTGGCTGATGCCCAGCCTCTGGCGCCTCAAGCGCCTGGGGCTGGACGGCGCCTATGCGGGTGTGCCGGCGCTGGCCTGCGACACGCGCCCCACCGCCCAGGGTTTTCGCTGCGAGCCGGTGGCTGCCGACAGCCATGGTCTGATCAGCTTCACTTCCGGCAGCACCGGCCTGCCCAAGGGCGCCGACCGCACCCACGCCAGCCTGACGGCCCAGCACCTGGCCATCCGTGAGCACTGGCCGGAGCAGGACGACGACATCGACCTGCCCTGCTTTCCGGTGCTGGTGCTGCACAACCTCTGCTGCGGCATCAGCACCGTGCTGCCGGCCACCGACCTGGCCACGCCCGGCCAGGTGGCACCAGCGGCGGTGCTGCGGCAAATCCAGCTCGAAGGCATCACCCGCGTCGCCGGGGCGCCGGCCTACCTGCAGCGCCTGGTCGAGTACGCCCAGACCAAGGGCCTGCGCTATCGCGGTGTGCGCTCCCTGGTGGTCGGCGGCTCGACCCTCAACGAGAAACTGTTGCGCGCCTGCATGGCGGTGTTTCCCAACGCCAAGGCCCGGGTGGTCTACGGTTCGACCGAGGCGGAGCCGATCGCCGAGGTCGAGATGAGCGAACTGCTGCGCGACTGGCAACTGCAGCCCGGGCATCTGGTCGGCCGACCGGCACCCATGACCGAGATCCGCATCGTCGACCCGCAACTGCCGCTGTCCGACGCGGCCTCGGTGGAATGCGCCCGCCTGGCCGCCGGGCAGATGGGTGAGATCCTGGTCGCCGGCCCCCATGTGCTCAGGGCCTATGTGGACAACCCCGTCGCCACCGCCGAGACCAAGATTCCCCGCGATGACGGCCAGGTCTGGCACCGCACCGGCGATGTCGGCACCTTCGACGAGGAAGGTCGCCTCTGGCTCTGCGGGCGACTCAAGGACGCCCTGGCCGTGGACGGCCAGCGGCATTACAGCTTTCCACTGGAAAAAGCCCTGGACGCCCTGCCGGGCGTGCGGCGCAGCGCCCTGATCAGCCGCGACGAGGCGAAACATAACGAACTGGTGCTGGTCATCGAGGGACAGGCACCCGCCGGCCTTCAGGCGCTGCTCGGCCAGTACGGCTTCGCCCAGGCCCGCCTGGCGCAGATAGACCAGATGCCGGTGGACGGCCGGCATAACAGCAAAATCGACCGCTCGGCCCTGCGCAAAGCGCTGAGCAAGGGGCGGCTCGCACTCAAGGGGATCTCCGTATGAAAACCATCGAACCGCGGCCCCTCTATATCGTGCGCCTGAACCCGGCCGACCTGCTGACCCTGTCCGGGCTGCTGACCTCCGGACTGGCGATCCTCAGCGCCCTGCACGGGTTCTATCCGCTGGCCACCGCCTGGCTGTTCCTCGGCATGCTCGGCGATGCCCTGGATGGCCGCCTGGCCCGTCGACTGAAGCTGGAGCGGCCCTTCGGCCGCTACCTGGACGGTTTCATGGACATGCAGATCTACCTGGTGGCACCGGCGCTGATTCTTTATCTGCAGGGGTTCGACGGCTTCTGGCTGCTCTTCCTGCTGCTGATGATGGGCTGCGGCTGTACACGCCTGGCGGTGTTCAACGACATCGGCAATATTCGCGAGGGCAACGAACTGGCCTACCTGGGTATGCCGGTGTTCTGGAACCTGTTCCTGCTCGGTGCCTATCAGTGGCTGGCGCCCTGGCTGCCGATGCTGCTGCTGCACGGCCTGCTGGCGCTGGCCCTGGTCGGCCTCAGCCATGCCATGCTCTGGCACCGGCCCTTCTTCAAGTTCAAGCGCCTGTCGCACATCCTCGGCCTGTGCCTGGGCGGTTTCGTGCTATTGACGCTGCTGCAGTGGCTGGTGGGAGTGCCCCATGAGTTGTTCGGGGTGCCCCATGAGTTCTTAGGGGTGCCCCATGCTTGAGGCCCTGCTGATCGCCGGGTATGTGCAGGTGCCGGTGGTGATAGGCGGCGTGCTGCATATGCTGGCCGTGACCCGCGACCAACTGCCGGCCCTGCGGGTGCCGATCCACGCCGGGCTGTTCGGTGCCAACAAGACCTGGCGCGGGGTGCTGCTGGTGCCGCTGCTGACTGCCCTGGGCGCGCTGTGCCTGTGGCCGACCGAGCATTGGCTGGGTGAACAGGCGGTCTTCGCCCAGCCGCTCTGGCTGGTCGGCCTGGTCGCCGGTCTGGCCTATGTGCTGGCCGAGCTGCCGAATTCCTGGCTCAAGCGCCGCCTGGGCATCGCCCCCGGAGTGGCGCCGTCGCGCTGGGTGGTGCTGGGCGACCAGCTGGACTCGGGCCTGGGAGTGGCCCTGGCCTACTGGGCCATCCTGGATCTGCCGGCCATGGTCGGCCTGCTCTATGCCCTGACCTTCCCCATCACCGCCCTGCTGGTCAAGCGCCTGCTGTTCTGGAGCCGCCTTAAACAGTCGGCGGTCTAACGGCTGATGCGAGGTTCCGTGGCAAAATCCATAGGCTGGCATGGAGCTGCCGTCCGACGAAACCCAGCACTCGCCGAGCGTATCAAAAGCCGCGCCCGACTAGCTGGCCAAGTGCCTTGACTTGGCATATCGTCCCAATACGCATCCGCGTGGTTAGGGAGCCGTATGCACCGCTTCATATTGTTGGGCCTGCTCCTCTGCTGCGGCGTCCAAGCCCAGGAACTGCTGATTGTCGGCAATAATTACTCGGTGCCGAAAATCTATGCCAGCGCCGATGACCAGCCGGCGGGCATGCTGGTCGATATCCTGCGCTATGCCGACGCGGCCCTGCCCGGGCAAACTTTTCTCCTCAAGCTCTATCCCTGGGCGCGGGCCTATTCCATGGCCGAAAGCGGCCAGGCCGGCATCGTCGGCCTGAGCTGGACCGCCGAACGCCAGCAAGACTTCGATTACTCCGAACCGCTGTTCTACGACGAGGTGCTGGTGGTGGTCCGTCAGGACCAGCAGTTCGCCTTCCGCGGCATCGACGACCTCGAGGGCCTGCGTATCGGCCTGGGGGTCGGCGGCACCTTTGGCGAGGAATTCGAGCAGGCGCGCCAGCGTGGCGTATTCAGCGTGGATGAAGACAATGGCCCCGTACCCCGGCTGAAAAAGCTATTGGCCGGCCGTATCGACGCGGCCCTGATCAATCCGGGCCTGGCCGGCCTGCGACGGGCCATCGCCCAGGACCCGGAACTGCAGCGGCGCAGCGGCGAATTGCAGGCCTTGCCCCAACCGCTCAAGCGCGACGCCAACCACCTGGGTTTTCACAAGCGCCTGGCCATGGGCGGCTTTCTCGCCGAGTTCAATGCCGTGATTCAGCATGGCTACGCGAATGGCGATATTCCGCGCCTGCTGGCGCGCTACCAGTAACCCTAGCAGCCTGTCGGGCTTTTCCCGGTGCCGGTAGAATTGCGCATCGCTTCTGGAACCTGACTGCATGAGCCGCTTTCGATCGATAAACCGCGAAATCGACTTTTTACTCCCGCCGTCGGTGCAAGACTGGTTGCCCAA